>NZ_LARF01000011.1:0-49003 GCF_000980385.1 Ruminococcus sp. N15.MGS-57 | reverse complement strand
ATTACAACCATTGTAGGACAGAACAAAAAACTATCCTATCACGCTTGTAGGGGCTTGGCGAAATTTCTGTTCGCAAGCTCACAGAAATGCGACAGCCCGCTCGAAGTGACGAGGTTTGAATTTACCATAAAGTCATGCAGATGTACAAAGACGTGCGAGGGGGTCGGGACGTCGGATTTCTGCAAAGCAGAAATTGCGCCGCTCCCCTACAATTCTGAAATTATAACAAATTCTGAACACAGGCGAACGCTGTTCGCCCCTACAGATATTTGGGATAGTTTATTCCTCCGCAAAATCGCTCCGCTCTTTGCGTATCTACATTGCGCTTAGGGATAGAAAGGCGGTGCAGATTTTATACTCCGATATCACTTTCATCTGATAGCCTATTTCTATCTGCTTTTGATAATACAATCTGCACCTTGTCGGCTTGCGCCGAATGAGGCTCTGCCTCATACTCCGCTAGGGGCTTTGCCCCTAGACCCCACAAGCCCTCTAGCGCCGGGCTTGAGCGTGCGCTTTATCTCTCGCTTCGCTCGGTGCTTTATTTTTACTTTATGCTTGCAATTTACTTTGGTCTGCTATGCTCATTCCTCATTCCTCACTCCTCACTTAAATCCCCCCTCCGACAATTTTTTTACCCAAAACTGTGTTATGTTTAAACTGAGTTTATAAAACCCTATTATAATATCTTTACAATAACAAAAATAGGAGAAAATATATGCTTAGTTTAAAGGACATAAAAAAAGATTATGTCGTTGGTGATTCCACCGTTTCTGCCCTTAAAGGCGTCAGCATTGATTTTCGTGAGAATGAGTTCGTTTCTATCCTCGGCCCGTCAGGCTGCGGTAAAACCACTCTTTTGAACATTATCGGCGGCCTTGACAGATATACCAGCGGTGACCTTAACATTAACGGCAAATCTACCAAGGATTTTAAGGATTGCGACTGGGATTCCTACAGAAACCATTCCATAGGCTTCGTGTTCCAGAGCTATAACCTTATACCCCACCAGACAGTGCTTTCAAACGTTGAGCTTGCTTTGACCCTCTCAGGTGTTTCAAAGTCAGAAAGACGTGAAAGAGCCGTCAAGGCTCTCGAGCAGGTGGGTCTTGGCGACCAGCTCCACAAAAAGCCTAATCAGATGTCGGGCGGTCAGATGCAGAGAGTTGCCATTGCAAGAGCGCTTGTGAATGAGCCTGACATTCTGCTTGCAGACGAACCTACGGGTGCGCTTGATACTGAAACAAGCGTGCAGATAATGGAGCTTTTGAAGAGCATTTCAAAGGACAAGCTTATTATAATGGTAACGCACAATCCTGAGCTTGCAATGAAATATTCTTCAAGAATAATAAAACTTCTTGACGGAA
The DNA here is from genome assembly GCF_000980385.1 of Ruminococcus sp. N15.MGS-57. NCBI lineage: Bacteria > Bacillati > Bacillota > Clostridia > Eubacteriales > Oscillospiraceae > Ruminococcus > Ruminococcus sp. N15.MGS-57. The sequence goes on along the minus strand of NZ_LARF01000011.1, from coordinate 47,636 downwards.
AGGTCATAGACGATTCCGACCCTCTTGACAAGAATGTTGTTGAGCCTATCAAAAAGCCTGAAAAAGAGCCTACTAAGGCTGACAAAAAGGCAGCGAAGAAAGAGCGCAAAAAGCTTAAAACTTCCATGAGCTTCCTTACTGCACTGTCTTTGAGCCGAAACAATCTTATGACAAAAAAGGCAAGAACGCTTCTTACCTCTTTTGCAGGCTCTATTGGTATAATCGGTATCGCACTTATTCTTTCTATCTCAAACGGCGTTCAGCTTTATATAGATCAGGTGCAGTCTGATACACTTTCAAGCTATCCGCTTCAGATAACAAAGACCACCGCAAGTATAGGCGAGATAATGAACACCATGGCGAAAAACCATGAGGATTCAGCAAACCACGATAAAGACAAGGTCTATTCTCAGAATGCCATGGGCGAGATGATAAACACTCTCATGGAAGAAACAAAGGTCAACAATCTGGAGAAGTTCAAGAAATATCTTGACGATAACAGCGACCTGAAAGACCTTACAAGCGACGTTCAGTACACATACGCCACTACACTTAACGTTTTCACGGAGAGCGACAGCGGTGTAATGCAGGTCAATCCGTCAACGCTTCTTGAAGATATGGGATATATGTCCTCAACTCAGATGGAAGCAATGTCCATGAGTGGCTCAATGGGTGGCATGATGGGCATGGGTACTGACGTATGGAGCGAAATGATAGATAATGAGGAGCTTATCGACAAGCAGTATGACGTTATCGCAGGACGTTTGCCTGAAAAGTATAACGAAGTTGTGCTTGTAGTCGATAAGAACAACGAGATAAACGACTATGTGCTTTATTCTCTCGGACTTCTCGACCCAAGCTCACTTAACGGCATAGTAAGACGTGCCATGGCAGGAGAGGATATATCCGTTGACAGCGAACAGCACGTTTACACCTATGATGAGCTTCTTGACCTGAAATTCAAGGTCGTTCCTACACCTGATTTCTATAAGAAAAAAGACGGTGTGTGGGAAGATATGACAGGCGATGAGAGCTATATGAAAAAGGCTGTTGCAAACGGCACAGAAATAAGTGTAGTCGGTATCCTGCGACCTGACGAGGACGCTTCTTCTGCTTCCATAAGCGGTGCGATAGGCTATCGTCATGACCTTATGACATATCTTATCGACGAAGTAGATAACAGCGAAATAGTAAAAGAGCAGATAGCAAACCCTGACATAGATGTTTTCACAGGACTTAAGTTCAAAACGGACGAGAATGTGGCAGATACAGACAGCAGTTCAGAAACCGTTTCCGACAGCACAGCCGATACAGAAAGCAAGGCTGACAAAACAGCAGACAACTCCGACACAGATAAGAAGGCTGGTTTGGTGGCAGGCGGCGACAGCTCTATGGAGATACCTGAGGGAATGACCGAGGAGCAGTATAAGGCTCTTATGGAGCAGAGCGGTGCTTCCGATACAGGCGAGCTTGCAGATATGGGCATGAATGCCATGGGTTCAATGGATATGTCAGCAATTCAGGGCGGTGATATGTCATCGCTTACCGAAACTCAGAAGAAGTATATAGCTTCACTTTCTGACGAGCAAATGGAGCTTATGAAGCAAATGCTCAAAGAACAGTCCGACACAAATGCGGATCAGCTTGCAAACAGCGGAAAATATTCCACTTCAAACTATGACAACAACATGAAAACTCTTGGCTATTCAGTTGTTGAAGATCCTGACAGCATAAATATCTATCCTGTGGACTTTGCTTCAAAGGAAAAGATAATAGATATTATCGACGATTACAACGACAGTGTCGGCGAAGAGGACAAGATAGAATACACTGACTATGTGGGTCTTATGATGAGTTCTATCACCTCTATAATAAACGCTATCAGCTACGTTCTTATTGCGTTCGTTGCAATTTCACTTGTCGTATCATCTATCATGATAGGCATTATAACCTACATCTCAGTTTTGGAAAGAACAAAGGAGATAGGTATTCTGAGAAGTATAGGTGCTTCAAAGAGGGATATATCAAGAGTGTTCAATGCCGAAACAGTTATCGTGGGATTTGTGGCAGGTGCATTGGGAATAATTATCTCCTATCTGCTCACAATACCGATAAACATGATAATCGCACATCTTACAGACGTGCCGATAAGAGCTTCAATACCTGTCAGTGCGGCAGTTATACTCATTGCAATAAGCGTTTGCCTGACGCTTATCGCAGGTCTGTTCCCGTCAAGAGTGGCGGCAAAGAAAGACCCTGTTATCGCACTGAGAACAGAATAGTTTATTTTATACCCCAAGGAGGTAATCACTATGAAAAAGCTTACAGCAGAAAAAATTGACAACATCATGGGTGCAATGAGTTGTATCGTAACAGGTTTTTGTCTTATGGCTCTCATTATGATGGGACATTGCTGATTTTCTGACATTTCCATAACAAATTCCTATATAAGCTCTGCCCGTCATACCATTTTGGTTGGCGGGCAGTAGTTTTCTTGTGAATTGGTGCGGTATGGCTTAGAATATTCTATAAACCGTCACAAATTTTACACAATAATAGGTTATTATATAAGCAAAGAATATGAATTAAGGTAGCAACACAAAAGGATTGCGTGCAAAGCCAATAGGCGGTCCTTGTGCGGTGTTGCCTGAATAGGGAGGAATACTTATGGCAAAAATTCTTGTAGTCGATGACGAGATTAAAATAAGAGAGATAATCAAAGAGTATGCCGAGTTTGAGGGATATGAAGTAGCTCAGGCTGAGGACGGTATGCAGGCTGTGGAAATGGTGAAAAATCAGGATTTCGATATCATCATAATGGACGTTATGATGCCGAAGCTTGACGGCTATTCAGCTTGCAAGGAGATAAGAAAAATAAAGCAGATACCTGTTATAATGCTTTCCGCAAGGGGCGAGGAGTATGACAAGCTTTTCGGCTTTGAGATAGGCGTTGACGATTATGTAGTAAAACCGTTCTCGCCAAAGGAGCTTATGGCAAGGATAAGGGCGGTGCTTAACCGTGCGTCAGCTTCTCAGCGCACTGAGGACGTTATAAGATACGAGGGATTAGAGATAAACTTTACAGCCCGTGAGGTAAAGATAGACGGGGAGAAGGTTTCCATGACTCCGAAAGAGTATGACCTGCTTTTCTATCTGGTGAAGAACATGAACATTGCGCTTTCAAGAGAGAAGCTTCTTGAAGAGGTATGGGGCTTTGATTTTTACGGTGACGACAGAACTGTGGACACTCACATAAAAATGCTGAGAAACAGCCTGGGAAAATACCGCAATCTTATTGTTACTCTGAGAGGAATGGGATATAAGTTTGAAAAGATCCAGTAAGCTTGCAGAAGTCAAGGAAAAAGTCAGCAATAAGACAGCGGAGATAAAGGCGAAAAGAAGTCTGCGGTCATATGTGTGGATGTATTTTATCTTCTTCACGGCTTTTATTCTTATTCTTATTTGGCTTTTTCAGTATTTTTTCTTGGAAAGATATTATCAGTCGGCGAAGATAAGAGATATTACAGACGCTGCAAATCAGATAATCCAAGCATATGGCACTGACCAGCAGGAGGTAACGAACCGCTCGCTGGCTTTTGACAACAGCCTTTGCATTGTTATAACGGACGAAATGGGCAATCCTATTGTGATGGAAAACAACATGGGAGCATATTCGCATCTTAACAAGATCATAAACAAGGGCTATGGCATCGGACTTTTCAAGATGATATCTAAGCTAAAGCAGTCGGACGATAACTACATCACGAAAATTGCTCAGAATGAGAATTTCAAGAGCAAGGAGATATTTTACTGCACGTCTATCTACACTGATGATTCGGATAAGCAGGCGTATCTTTTCATTGAAAGCTCAATAGAGCCTATAGATTCCACTGTAAGCATTATAAGAGAACAGCTCATTTATATCACTATCATACTTTTTGAGCTTGCTTTTATTGTAACTATGTATATCTCAAAGCGACTTTCAAAGCCTATCGTTGACATTACGAACACGGCGAAGAAATTCGGTGAAGGGGATTATACGGTGGAGTTCAATGGTCATGGCTATTGTGAGATAGAGGAGCTTTCCACGGTGCTTAACAATGCCAAGGACGAGATACAAAAGGTATCGGAGCTTAGGAAAGACCTTATTGCGAACATATCTCACGACCTGAGAACACCGCTCACTATGGTAAAGGCTTATGCGGAAATGATAAGGGACTTGTCGGGGGATAATCCTGTGAAGAGGCAGGAGCATATCCAAGTCATTATCGACGAGGCTGACAGGCTTTCAAGTCTGGTAAATAATCTGCTGGAGCTTTCAAAGCTGGAGTCGGGCAATGCGGAGCTTAAACTCACGGACTTCTCTATAGTTGACAAGCTCAATGACTGCATGACGAGGTATCAGCTCCTTATTGAGCAAAATGGTTATGATATCAAGTATATACCAGACGAGGACAGAGTGATAACGGCGGATATCGCAAAGCTGGATCAGGTCATTTACAACTTTATAAACAATGCTATAAACTACACAGGTGACAACAAGGTCATTCGTATCAAGCAGATAAACAAGGCTGATGTGGTTCGTATTGAAGTAACAGACAACGGAAAGGGCATTTCTAAGGAGCTTCTGCCTAAGATATTTGACAGATACTACCGTGACGCAAAGGTAAAGCGTGACGTGGTAGGCACAGGACTTGGACTTTCCATTTGTCAGGAGATACTCAAAGCCCACGGCTTTGCATACGGCGTTCAATCGGAGGAGGGCAAAGGCTCGACCTTCTGGTTTGAAGCAAAGATCGCAAAGCAGGAGAGCAAGACTGTTCAGAAAATGGAGAGCAGGCTTTCGCTCAGCGGGCTGGAGGAGAAATAGGGTAAAATATAAGAGTGCATTATTCGTGATGGTAATGCACTCTTTTTTATTATATCAGCGTCTGCCATGGTGAAATAACAAAGTTGGGTTTATAAATAATGATCCATGAGCGGCAATAAAAAACCGCCCTACATAAAGTAAAGCGGATCGGGTGCAGGGGCAAGTCCCTGAATTTGTAAAAGTGACACACAAATTATCACAGCGGTGACTTTGTGTGTTTACAAAAAAACTTGACGGGAAATGTCCGCCACGGCGAAACAATGGTTGGGTTTTAGATAAAATTGATGAGCGGCAATAAAAAAACCGCCTTACATAAAGTAAAGCGGAATTGGGTGCAGGGGCACGCCCCTGCTGGTGGAGGTGAGGAGAATCGAACTCCTGTCCAAAAGCCTATCCCCACGAACTTCTACGAGTGTATTCTGTTATTGCGGAAAACTCCCGTTCCCTTGCACAAAGGCAAACAGACACGCCTGTGTGTTTGGTAGGCTGTGATACATCACAAGGCTACAGCCATCGCTTTGTAACGTTCACCACTGATCGACGCCTTTACCAAAGCCGTGGTACTCTAAGGCAAGACGAGCGCTGACTTAAGCAGCAGCTAATTCAAAATTATCGTTGTCGTCTAATTTTAAAACGTACGCCGTTTAAAGAGTGTGCGCTCCTCTACTCGCTTATCGTGCTTCAAAACCCCCGTCGAAACCTTTACACCCCCAGGTTAGTTTCGCTCTTTCATGGCACGCTCTATGTCACGCTGTGCGGCTTTCTTTGCCATGTCGTCACGCTTGTCATAAAGCTTTTTACCTTTGCAAAGCCCAAGTGCAAGCTTGACTCTGCTGCCTTTGAAATATAGCGACATCGGGATAAGCGTAAGACCCTCCTGCTGTACCTTTCCGAACAGCCTCAGTATCTCACGTTTGTGGAGCAGCAGCTTTCTCTCACGGCGTGGATCACGGTTGAAAATATTGCCGTGTTCATAAGGGGATATGTGCATACCCTTGACCCACATCTCTCCGTCCTCGATAGAACACCAACTGTCTTTCAGATTGACGCCGCCGTTCCTTATAGACTTGACCTCTGTTCCCACAAGCTCGATACCGCACTCTATCTGCTCAAGCACGAAATAATCGTGACGTGCCTTTCGGTTGTCGGCAATCTGCTTTGTGCCTTTTTTGTCTATCGCCATACTGCTCACCTCCCGTGGAATATTATTATAACACCATTTCATGCCTTTGTCAACAGGCAAAGAGTTCAAAAAATTGTACAAATGGTCGTAATGTTTAGATTTTTACACATCTCTGTGTGTGCTTATGTGCAAATTCGAGTATTGAAATAGCTTTGATGGTGTGATATAATATTAGGTGTGAGAAATAGTTAGTTGAAAGATGAGAGAAGATCTGTTATGAAAAATAAGAAAATAGATATGTTAAACGGCCCGCTTGTGGGCAAGATCGTTATTTTTGCACTGCCCCTTGCATTGTCAAGTATTTTGCAGCAGCTTTTTAACTCCGCTGACCTTGCGGTGGTGGGCAGATTTGACAGCGACAAAGCCATGGCGGCGGTTGGAAGCAATTCTTCATTGGTGAACCTTATTGTAAGCCTTTTTCTGGGGCTTTCTGTCGGTGCAAATGTCGTGGTGGCCAGGCTTATAGGTCAGGGGAGAAAAGATAAGGCAAACGAGGCTGTACATACGGTGGTGCTTTTGGCGGTCATAAGCGGATTTATCATACTGGGTGTAGGCGAGATACTTGCACCGATACTCCTTGGCATGATGAATGTGCCTGACGATGTTTTAAAGCTTGCAACGCTGTATCTCAGGATATTCTTCTTTGCAATGCCTTTTATCGAGATATACGATTTCGGTTCGGCAGTGCTTAGGAGCAAGGGCGACAGCACCCGACCTCTTTACGCTCTTATCACCGCAGGCGTTATAAATGTTATTCTGAACCTTGTGTTCGTGATCGTGTTCAAAATGGGCGTGGCAGGCGTTGCAACGGCAACTGTTATATCAAACTTTTTCAGTGCCTGCATGATACTTTACTTTCTTACCCACGAGGAGGAAATGCTAAGACTTGATTTCAGAAAGCTCAGGATACGCTGGAAATATCTTCTCGGTATCATAAAGATAGGCTTGCCGGCTGGTTTGCAGAGCATGGTTTTCTCGCTGTCAAACGTTGTGATACAGGCGGCGATAAACAGCTTCGGTTCAGACGGTATCGCCGGAAGCACAGCGGAACAGAATTTTGAGTTCATGGCATATTTTGTGATAAACGCTTTCGCTCAGACTGCGACCACCTTTACAAGTCAGAATTTTGCGGCTCAGGATAAGGAACGCTGTAAAAAGATATACAGGCTTTGCACCTTTATCGGGCTTGCAAGCTGTCTTGGGCTGAGTCTGATATTCCTTATTGGCAGACACCTTTTTATACAGATCTTCTCAACGGACGAGAACGTTATACACTACGCAATGATAAGAATGTGGTCAGTTTGCCTGCTGGAGCTTCTTACGGGCGTTTACGAAATATCGGGCGGCTGTCTTAGGGGAATGGGTCACTCTATGACACCTGCGGTCATAACTGTGCTTGGCACCTGCGTGTTCAGGCTTGTGTGGGTGAACACGATTTATGCGGCTCACAGAAGCTATCTTATGCTCATGATAGTTTACCCTGTTTCCTGGGTGATAACAGGCACTGCGGTAACAGTGGCTTACTTTATCATACGGCGCAAAGAGCTTGCACAGATAGGTAAACGCAGGGCGGATATTATTTGATAGACAGGCGACAATTCAGATAGACGTGGAAAGGGGCAAACGCTTTTCGCCTCTACAGAAAAAGATAAATCTGCACTCTGAAAGCTGTAGGGTTTTCGGAGTGCAGATTTTTTTTTGAAAAAAGTCGCAACTGTCCAAAAAAAGTTACCACAAATGGTTTTTAGTGTGTTATAATACATACATCAGGAACGAATCAAGGCAATACCGCACAAGGATTGTGCGCAAGATGCGCCGTCAGATTTTTCGTCAGATTGTGCTAAAGCGACGCAGGAATACTAGCGTATTCAAAGCTGGTAAACCAGCTTGAGAGCTTTGGTGCGATATGGCGGAAAATCTGCAAGCAGATTGCGTACAAAGCCGACAGGCGTGCCTTGTGCGGTATTGCCTTATGACTTCTGCACACTCCTTCTAAATTGTTTAAATTGTGTTTTATTTGTTATCTTATGTTTACTATTTACTCCTTTGTTTTATTTGTTTTTTTCATAATACCCCCTTTACTGTGTTCCTGAGAGCAGAAGTCATTTTTTTACCGCAGTTCTTTTTGAACTGCGGTATCTTTTTTTATGTGTTACATAAGCTTATAAAATTAGGCATCATGCTTTTGATACAAAGCCTTTTCGCAGAAGGGGGATAAGTATTCCGCCAATGGAGTTGCCAAGGGACATTATAATAAGGTAGCCAAAGGCTTTAATGCTCCATAAGTTTGCTATGGTAAAGAAATACATATTAGCGACGCAGTGTTCAAAGCCGCTGAGGATAAAGACCACAACGGGGAGAAATATTGCAAGTATCTGTCCCACAGGGTTTTGGATAGTTTTATAGCCGTCTGCGGCAACGAACATAAGTATTCCGCAGAAAAATGATAGGATAAAAACGCTTGTGATATTATCCCCAAGCTTTATATTGCAAAGCTCTGTGGCTTTGTCGCTTATGGTGGATATGCGTGTTTGGGTAATAAGCAGGGCGGAGAGGACGGCTCCTGCAAAATTGCCGAGCCATATTATGCCAAGCTCACCGAGATAAGAGGGTTTGTTTTCCACTGCATATCCGACTTTTCCTGTGAAGAGATTAAAGCCGAAAGACAGTATCACAAACAGTCCTATGCCGAAAAGAAACGCTCCCAGATATTTGTTAGGGCAGGACAGATAGACTGTTCCGCCTATGGCTATCGCCACGCCTGTGAGCAAAGAACGCAGAAATATGTCGATAATTTTCTTCATGTAAATTCTCCTATAACTTTTTTGTGACAAAGCACTGTGTTATTATACTATATTATAATGGCTGTTTCAACAAAAAAGTGGCATTGTTTACACTTATTTTGATTTTTGTTTCCAAGTAAGCCATGGGTAACATGAGCTTTGTGACATATTTCTTGTGATATGGGAGATATGCAATGTGAAGAATAGTTAGAACAGATCCAGCATACTGTCGAGATAAATTTGCTCTCTGACCTTTAGCTGATGTTCGGGTCTTGTCATATAGTAGAGCAGAAATTCAAGTATCAAGGCGCTTCCAAGGCTTCTGCCCTCTATCTTGAAGTTTGAAAAGCCCATTGGGAGATAGGTGTTTTTGATATTCTCTATGCCGATAAAGGCGGGGCTTTCCATGGCTTTTGAAAAGCGGTAGCCCTCTGAGGCATTGGGTGCTTTGCAAACATGGTCGGGACAGTTTTCGCCGAGATTTTTGCGGCTGACGTTTTCATAGCAGTTTTTTCGGTCTGCACAGCCTATATAACAGCATTCGTTGCAAAGAAACTCCACTTTGTTTTTCTGCTCAGTGGTGAGATCGGAGAGTTTATCCAGGGCTTTGTTTAGGCGAAAGTCGGGGACTACATAGGAAAAATCGTCACGGTCAAGCTCGTTTACAAGCTGAGAAAACTCGGTGAGGACTTTTGTGGTAGAGGACACAAAATAGAGGTGGGGATAATTCTCTTTCAGATATGAAAGAAGCAGGTCGGAGCATATTATCACGCCGTTTTGTGGAAGCGGGCTTTGGGAAAACAGCCTGCAAAGCTCGTTGCACTTTTTGTCTGAAAGGTGTTCTTCTCTTAGCAGGGAATTGCTGAAGGTCAGCCGTGAGGAGATGTTATATTCTTTCATAAGGTCGAGGACTTCTCGTGGAGAATGTTCGCCGAAGCCTGCCCGTCCGCCGCCCCATATACAGTCGGCAGGTGCGCCATAGACAGAGCCTATTTCGCACCAGTCATAGAAATAATCTCTATGGTCACGGAATATGGGAAGGAAAGCGGCGTAAAGGTCATAAAACTCGAAAAGCCCCGGCAGGTGGTAGTATGCTTTATTGGTCATGTGGGGTCACCTCTTTATTTATCATTATAGCATGGCGGGGGTGGGAAGTCAAAGTTATTTTTCCATTACTACTATCTTGTTTGAAATATTGCTCACAGGCTTTATCTTTTTAAGAAGCTTTGGTTTTTCATTCATATCCATTTTCCTTCCTCCTGCGGTGTTATTGAGATAGCTGTGACTAACTCATTCTTTTTTTTGATAGCACATTGAGGTGGAAATGTCAATAAAATAGGGGAGAGGTAGGTTTCTCTGACAGAAAAATACCGATACAGGGGGGCTGTATCGGTGGATATATCTGAAGTTAGTTATTGTTATATCAATAATCTCCCAATATCGTTAGAATGTCTTTACCGTATTTTAGGCATTTGGCATCACCAAAGCCTTTTATTGATTTTAGTTCTTCTAAAGTTTGAGGATTAGTTTTTATTATCTCTTCAAGCTGAGCATTATTAAAAATGAAATATGGCTTGATTTTTTCCTTAACACTTTGTTTGTAGCGATAGTCTTTTAATGCTTTATATACAGGTGAATTTTCAATGCTGTCAAAATATGTGTTTTGAATTGGCTCTTCCTTTACAGTAACTGTTTTTTCCTCATTGACTTCAAGCTGATATTTGGCAGTATAGTCAGTAGTATTTGGAATGTTGCTTTGCAGAAAGAAATCAGCCAATTCTTTCATTTGCTTATCTGACATATTTTCGTTTCGGCTTTCGTCATTCAGTCTTTTTATATAGCTGTTAAGTCCGTCAACTTTAACTATCTTGGATTTTATATCCTTAGGTGCATACTTCATGTCAATTATGGTTTTTGGATTAGCTAAAACAACTACTGACTTATATGTATCGTCAAAATAATGTTCAAAAATAGCCTTGGTGAGTAAGCCTTTAGTGTTTCGACGCTTTTCTTTTATCATATCCAAATGGCGCTGATTTTGAGTTATAGGGCTATATATACCTTCTTTATGATAGCGTTTTCCAAATTGAATGGTTCTGGTGAAATCTCCCTGATTATTAACAGTAATATTTCCATAGAGGTTTTTGCACTCAATTATCAGTATCACTTTTCGTGTGATTACTATATAGTCTATCTGCGTTGTAAGTCCATTTTCTTCAAAGAAAATATCGTGAAGAATATACATAGGCATATGACTGTTTTTCAGCTCAAACATCAATGCCTCTTCGCCTTTTATGCCATAGTAAACAAGTTTTTTGTCCTGTTCTATTTGTTCCTTGACACTTTCAGGTGCAAGCTTTGAATAAAAGTCCAGCTGCTCAAGTTGTTTTTTCGCACTGCTGTCCTCTTTTAGTACCACAGGTTCACGAAGTTTATCAAATAATCCCATATAATTTTCCTCCGATAGTTTTTTAGATAGTGCTATTATACCATATTCCGTATGTCATTTCAAGTATTTTACTTTGCAATGTGGTACAATTATTGTAGTACTACACAGATTAAAAGGGCTTGACTTTGAGGGCAGTTGAAATATTGCGGATAATGTGATATACTGTCAATAAACGAAATACCGCAGCAACGATAGGACGGACAATGTGCTTGTCAGGGTTTCTTCTTTCGCAAGGCTAAGTGAGGCTTATCCTAATTATTTTGCGGATATAGGAGAATTTGTTGGCGTTGTAAATGGGTACTTGAAGTGAGATATATTACAGAGGTGACGGCAAAATGACATACCATTATTATGGCGACAAAAATGCTGATATTGTTCTTATCCAGCCTGTGGGCGACCATGATCTGCCTGAGATAGAAAACGAGGTGGCAGATATAAAAAAGCTCACGAGTGTGGATTTTCAGCTTATTGCGGTGAAGGTCGAGGATTGGAACGATGAGTTATCGCCTTGGAACGCTCCTGCGGTATTTGGCAATGAGGGCTTCGGCAATGGAGCGGAAGATACTCTGGCGGAGATATTAACGCTTTGCTCGGACAAGAGCAAGAATTATTACATTGGCGGATATTCTCTGGCAGGGCTTTTTGCCTTGTGGGCGGCGTTTCAAACGGAGAAATTTTCAGGCGTTGCGGCGGCTTCTCCGTCGGTGTGGTTTCCTGATTTTGTGGGGTATATGAAAGAGAATAAGATAAAATGCGACGCTGTTTATCTCAGCCTTGGTGACAAAGAAGAAAGGACGAAAAATGCGGTCATGTCAAAGGTGGGCAACTGTATCCGTGAGAGTTATGATTTGCTGACGGGGCAGGGTGTTGACTGCGCCCTTGAATGGAACAAGGGCGGACACTTCAAAGAACCTGCTTTGCGGACAGCTAAGGGTTTTGCTTGGGTGATGAACGGAAGATAGGGGAATGGCAATGGATAAGAAAAAATTGTAAAACAGGCTTGAGATATCGCAAAACTAAGAGACAAGTCGATCAAGGGAACAAAAGAGACAATATATTTTGACAACGCATCTATTGGTGTACTTCCAGAGATCATTACGGAAAATAATATTGTTGTTGCAAGTTCCAATAATGGTGCAGTGCAGAATATCGTAAATGAGCTTCCACTTACCAAGAAACAAATCGACCAAAAGTTTGTTGAGGAGCTTAAAGGTGCTGACTATTTTTGCAGTATCGCTCTCAAATAAAGCCCGTACTCACAATGGATTCAAACATTCTGAATATGCTTAGAGAACATTTTGGAGTCACTGAAAAATATTTATCAAATTCCGCATCAACGCAGACATTGACTGAATGTTGCCGCTACCCGTGCAAAAAAAGAATTTTACATTGTTGGAGATAAAAAATTATATCTGAATTGCGGCGGTGATACGCTGTTTGACGGGCTTTTTGCGTGGCGGAACTTCTAAATTTGGGATTATAGCATGGCGGGGGTGGGAAGTCAAAGTTATTTTTCCATTACTACTATCTTGTTTGATATATTGCTCACAGGCTTTATCTTTTTAAGAAGCTTGAATATTGGGATAAACTCCGCCATTCCCTCGACGAGGCTGTGGTCTTCAATGTGGCGGAAGTTCGGTAGAAGCTTTGCAAGCTCTTTGCCGTCCTTGACGCCCCATGTGAATTTGGCTTTGCTGCCCTCGATCGACTTTTCTTTCATACGCTTTACCATAGTGGGGCTCATCGTCTCGACCAATACTGTGACGTGTTCAAAGCGTTTGTTTATGACATCAAAAATCTCCTTTACGTCCTTTTCGGAGAGGTACATAGTGAGGCCTTCGATAATGACGATAGCAGGGGCATCATGCTCGGTTATTTCTCCGCTCCAATCGTCCATGGCGGACATTGCTATCTGGGATATCTCGCCTGATTCAGGGAGAAGCTTTTCTCTCACGGCGATAGTTTCGGGCAGGTCAAGGTTATACCAATGGGAATAGCCGTTCATTCTGTAACAGCGTGTATCAAGTCCGCAGGCGATATTCACCACCACTGCGCCTTTGTTTTTTGCAAGATACTTGTTCGCAAGCTTATCGAGGACTATTGTTCTTGCCACAACGCCACTGTGCATTGCTGAGTCCTTATCAGCAAGTGAAAAATCATAGTTTATCTTATCTATTATCTCCACGGCTTTTGTATCTTTTATCGCACCCCTTGTTTTGGTTTCCTTTGCACGGGCATACACGGTTTGCAGCATAGTTTCAGGCACGCCTGAGAGCTTTGGTTTTTCATTCATATCCATTTTTCTTCCTCCTGTGGTGTTATTAGGATAGTTGCGACTAACTTGTTCTTTTTTATGATAGCACATTGAGGGGGAAATGTCAATAGAGGTGGGGCGGATAGGGGAGTTGGGGCAGAAAAATACCGATACAGAGGGGCTGTATCGGTGGGTGTGAGTAAAAGGAGTAAACTGAAATTTATTACTCATAAACGGAAAATTTAATAAATTCATATGGCAATCCCATATCTTCGGAATATTTGCGTATCTCTGCCTTTTCGTCATCATTCATTTCGTTATAGAATGGTCGGTCTGATACTTTCCAATATATTTTAACTTCATCTATTATCAACACATCTCCCCAAGGGGCAGCATATAATTCCCCGACTTTATATTTTCCAAGTTCTTTATATACTCTTGTGGTATAACAATATCCCAATTTCTTTAAGTAATTTTGGATAGATCCATATTCATATTCGGGAAATGATATTTTTTCAAACATACAATAGACCTCCTGCAAATGTAACACAAACTGTTTTATCCTCGTCGGTTATGATATTTAACGGGACAAGTATATCACATTTTGAAGTGATTTTCAAGGGGCTGGTTTATTTTGTCAACATAAAACTCCATGTCTGTTTCAAAGCAGTAGGCGCACAGACGTCCACCTGAGGCACAGCCACAGTCTATGGCTATGTGTCCGTTGGCTTTGTAGGCTTCGGGTCTGCCGTGGTTTGGGATATTGGCGGTAGGGGTGTGACCTGTCACAAGGAAAGTATTCGGGTCGCTGAAATAGCGTTTTGAATAGTCGGCACGCTCCCAGATAAGCTGGTGGAGGGTATATTCATCAAGGGGCTTATCCTCGCTAAAGCCCCCAAGACCTGCATGGGTGAGGACAAAACGTTTGCCGTTTATGGTAATATCCTCATACATTGAGAAGCTTTTGAGAAACTCCATGAAGTCCATGCGGTCGGCTTTGGAGAGGGAGATAAATTCGCTGAAAGTGGGTTTGCCTCCGCTGGTGAGCCAATCTATCAGGTCTAGCCGTTCGTCTTTTGTAAGCTTGCTCACGTCATTTTTTATGAGGTGGCGGAGATTGATATAGGCAAGGTGTTCATGGTTGCCGAACAGCGGGATAACATTATCCCGAGCCATGATGTCGTTATAGATCTCCATAGGCTTTTCGCCCCTGTCGCAGATATCACCTAGGATATAGAGGGTATCGTCTTCAGAAAAGTTGATTTTTTCGAGAAGCTTAATATACTCCTCATAACAGCCGTGGATATCAGATATTGCATATGTCATAAAAGCACCTCGCTGGGTTTTGGGTCGGGTTTCTTGTCTATTCTATTATAGCATACTTAGGGGTAAAATTGGGGAGGTTTGAAAAAAATTTTACCCATTGGCATAGAGTTTGCTTCAAGCTGTATAATGGGGATAAAATTAAGGAAAGTTGAGCAAAAGTAACCGTTAAATATTCCGTACATTACCCGACTTTGCCACTAAAAAAATGATAAAATGGACAGAATATGCAACTGTCCAAAAATTGTTACCACAAATCTTAAAAATATGGTATAATATTAGAAATACAGTTTGGAGGTGTGATTATGGAATCTGGAAAAAACAACAGAAACGAGGAAATGCTTGACGATTATATAGGCTACAAGCTGGCAACAGAAAACAGCTCTCAGCATAGTTCGTTCAATCTCAAAGGAATCGTTGTCGCTGTGTTGATCATCATAGGGATAGCCATGATCTATGATGCCCTGCGCCCCAAATGCGCACACTCAGGCTGTGACAATACTCCTGAAGAAGGCAGCTGCTACTGTTTGATACATGACCCTAAGTATTACAATAATAAGAACAGCTATACTTCAGTATTCACAACTGCTACAACATCACGTCCGAAAACCACTACAGCAAGCAGTTCAGCTGCCAGAGCTACCCGTAAGAATACCTATAAAACCTCAACCAGTAAATCTGCTGAGTATGATGCTCATGATTATGACGACCCAGAGGATCTCTATGAAGATCACTATGATGATTTCTATGACTACGAGGATGCAGAGGATTATTGGGAAGAGAATAATTGACTCTTTTTTCATATAAGGAAAAGCACAAATGCAAAAGACGTTCCATTTGGATAAAATGAAACGTCTTTTGTTTGATAATAGTTTTATAGTAGTCCTATAAACAGGAGAATGTAATGTCTACACGGCAGACGGATAAATCCATGAAATATTGTCCCGTATATTCTACTTCCTAAAATCTCTGGGACTGCACCCGTAGGCTTCTTTAAAGGCTTTTGAAAAATAGCTGTGATCGTCAAAACCGCAAAGCACACAGATAGCATTTATCGAGTCAGATGTGTTTTTTATCATATATGCCGCATTACGCAGACGATAATTTTTTAGATATTCAAACGGCGACTGTCCTGTTATGTTCTTAAAACACCTCAGCACTTCGCTTTTGCTGACAAATGCCGCTGACCCCAGTAATAGGTAATGGAGAATAGTCTTAATAGGAAAGTGTATATCAATATAGTTTTTTTTATGTGGGTTCGGTATAGCTTTAGACTATGACTAAGATTTTAAGTACAACACCTAAATGACCTGTCCGTAATTATCCTAGCGAAGATAAGCCCCAAAGGCAGAGCTAGTATTATCAGCAGGGCAGACGCAAGCCATGACGCAGATGTTTCAAGGGACATGACACCCAAATTATAGAAAGCCTTGTAAAGATATAATCCCGGAACCATTATGACTATGGACGGAACGGTTATGGATATTCTCGGATAGCCCACATACTTTTTCAGCAGCGAGGCGAGTATGCCTGCGGTGAATGCCCCCACAAACGCAGCAGCTGCCGGAGGAAATGAAACAAGGTCAACAAGTTCCAATCTCAGGGTGTTTGCAAGTGCACCTATAACTGCCGCAGAGGCTGCAAGCTTGACAGGGCTGTTGAACATAACGGAAAATCCGAAAACCCCGCAGAAACTTGCCGCAAGTCTGAACAGTATGAACTGCCATAAGGTAAGGTGCAGAGGCAAAAAGTCCATTGGCGTAAGGTGCAGGATAAGTGCCATTAACCACGCCGTCATTGTGGCTACAATTATAATGATGAGGGCGTAGGTCAGCCGCTCGATGCCCGAACGCATATCGAGCTTTGAAAGGTCTATGCCGCTTGTGATGAACGGAAAACCAGGTATAATAAAAAGCATTGCACATATGTAGCCTGCCTCATGTTGCATTTTTATATTGAAAAGTATTTTCGCAAGTTCAAACAGCCCTGCATATGAAAGGCACGCCGCCGATACTGAGGCAACTATTCCAAGCACAAGGGTAAGGTGGTGCTTTGTGAATTTGCTCCGCACATAATTGCCAATGCCTGCACCGAAAAATGCACATATCATCTCGGTCAGTCCACCGCCAAGCAGGAATGTGAACGCTCCGCAGGCAAGTGCCGCCGCAAGGCCCAAAACAGGCGGCGAGTAAAGTCCGTGTATCTTTTCGATATCGTCAAGTTCATTGTGGACCTGTTCGCAAGTCAAACTATCGCAGCGGCTGACAAAATCGTTGATGAAATTTTCAAGACGTGTTAGCTTTGAATTGTTTACTCCCGTGTTAGTAAGGCAAAGAGACTGCGAAAAGCAAGCCTCGCCGTCAAAACAGGTGTAGTTTATGGACATAAGCCCGATATCTGCTGTGCAGGTCAGTCCCATACATTCCGACATGGTGTTCATGGAACTTCTCACACGCCACGCTCCCGTTCCGCAGGAGAGAAACATCATTCCCACCCTGCCTATAACAGAGGCTTTTTCTTTCAGGCTCGCCTTTGATACTGGCTCGTCCTTTTCGGCGTCTGTGAAATCGTGCCATGGGATATCCATGTGATTTTTCTTAACTATAGTTTGTGACATTCAGTATCACTTCCGTTTTTAAAGATCAAGGCTGTCTGAGCCTGCTTTTTTCATCATTTCCTCACGGCAGGCAAGCACAATGCCGTCTATCTCGCTGAGGTGCATGAGCATTTTCTTTTCAAACTGATGAACAGGCAGTAAAACGCCGATCTCATCAAATGATTTTCCAGCCTTTTCGCCTGTTTCTTGTCCGTAATAGACCATTGCGGTTGGGGCAGTCTGCTGTATCTTGTGGAAAGTATTCCATATAACATCATAGGTCTGAGCCTCGGAAAGTCCAAGCTTTACAGTGTCAGGCAGGGCGTAAAGTATAAGCACGCCACGTCTTTTGTCAACACGCTTTTCCTTAATGTTCATTCCGTCGGTATAGACCCTCATAAGGTCATATCCGTCTGCAAGATAAAGCTTTGAACGTGGTGCACAGCTGTGGTTTTTGTACACATCACGAAATTTTTCGAACTCATGCTTTGTGACAAGCTTTTTCTTTTCTTCAATGACATCGCCTTCAGGGGTCGTAAGGAGTTCAGGATTTTTTCCGGCTTTTCCGTGAAAACGCTTTGGTATAAGGTATGCCTCTCTCAGCAGATCGAAAAGACTTCTTCCACAAAGCTCCAGAAGAAGCGCACTTATATCACCGTTCGTATATGCGGTCAAAAGCACCTGCACAAGATGTTTTGGGTCAGGATCGGTCTGCATATCATCGTCACTAAGGTGATCGTAAAGCACGTTGCTGAGCCTTTCGCAAGCTCCTTCCGATGCCATTATCCTTGAAAAAAACTGTTCGACTTCATTTTCTTTTGGCAAAACTGTAGGCATATTATTATCTCCTTTCATGTATGTCATATCTCAGCATTTGCAAACATATTACACTTTTTCAGTATCATTTTTTGTATCTCTGTAGCGGCGGCATTGAGTTTTTTGTCTGCATTTTCTGCAAGAACGATGCTCCTCTTTGGAAACTCTTCATCAGTTTTCAGAATATAAACATCGCCGCTTTGTGCCATTGGTTCAGGTATAAGACCTATGCCAAGGTTGCTTTTCACAAGCGGCATTATCTGATCGGCGGTTGCGACCTCAATATCCGGCTGAAAATCTATTCCATGCTGGAAAAAGAAGTCGGAATAGAAATCATATGTCCTTGTGTTTCGGTTAAGTGATATTATAGGGTGGCTGCAAAGTTCCTCAAGAGTGAGCGTTCGCTTTGCAAGATCCTTTAGCTTTGTGCTGCATATGATAAGTTCACGGAACTCTCTGAGCTTATGAAAATTCAGCGAGCCCTCTGTGCTTATCGGCGTTGTTACCACAGCGAGGTTTGCAATGCCGCTTTTGAGAGCAGTCAGTGCCTGAGGGGTTGAATGGTTCAGCAGCTTTATTTTTATTCCCGGATATCTTTCATGGAACTCATTGAGAAGTGGCAGCATAACGCCGTGAAGTGCGGTCTCCGTCACACTTATGGTGACAGTTCCGCTTTGCAGGTCGTTGGCTTTTGAGATCTCATCTTCGCCCTCTGTAATAAGTTCCACCGCCTTTGAGATGTGCTCGTAAAGTATCTCTCCCTCAGGGGTAAGCGTGACGCCGTTTTTCATTCGATTGAAAAGCGTGCAGCCAAGTTCTCCTTCGAGTATTTTTATCACCCTTGTGATATTAGGCTGATTTGTGAGCAGCACTTTTGCCGTTCTTGAAAAGCTGCGGTTCTTTGCGGCATAATAAAATATCTTATAATATTCGTAATTTATATTCACTCTATCACTTTCTTGCTATATCAATATTTTATATCTTGCATATAAATTATATATTTGACTTATATATCTGAGATAATTATAATGGAAAAAGGAGAAAATTAAAGTGCATAAAAATATTTTTCTTGTTAATTTTTTATGAAGGAATATGATAAAATGATGTTACGATCAAGAAAACAAATGTCTGAAACCAATATGCTCATGATACTTCTGACCATATCAGGGGGCTTGCAGGACGCATATTCGTATTTTGTGCGAGGTGAAGTTTTTTCAAATGCACAGACGGGAAACATTGTGCTTATGAGCACATACGTCGCAAAAGGCAACTGGCACAGGGCGTTGCACTATCTTATACCTGTGCTGGCGTTTGCAATGGGGATTTTCATAGCCGAGCGTTTGCACGCACGTTTCAAGGACGTGGGATTTATACATTGGCGGCAGATAATAGTTTTCACGGAAATGGTGCTGCTTTGCATTGTGGGGTTTATACCGCTTGGCGGTTCATACGATTTTGTTGCGAATGCACTTTCATCATGTGCCTGTGCAATGCAGGTGCAATCGTTCAGGAAAGTAAATAGTTATCCATACGCAAGCACGATGTGCATAGGAAATATGAGAAGTGCAATGGAATCCATAAGTGCATACATGAGGATAGGGGACAAGTCGCTGCTTAGGAAATCGCTGCAATATTTTCTTACGATATTCGTATTTGCCTGCGGTGCAGGAATAGGCGGAGCATATTCATTATACATAGGCAATGAGTTTATATGGATATCTTGTGCATTGCTGCTTATATGCTTTGTGCTTATGTTTATAAAGAGTGAGAATGATATGATGAGGGAGGATATGTAGGGCACATTTCGATTAGTATTGTATTATAAAGGTCAAAAGCCGCAAGGTCAGACAGCCTTTTTGCTGGTTTGACTTTGCGGCTTTGATTTTGATATAATGAATAAAAAAGTTGCAGACGGGGTAGATAGACACCTTGTAAATGTGGAGGGGCGTGGAATTATGATCGACAAAAAATATTATGAAAAAGCGGCAAGGTACGTTGGGACGAGGCTTTGACAGATGTGATTTTTATTTTTATAGGGATAAATGATTTTGTGAGGGAAATTGAAAAATTTTTTCGCTGTCCCCCTTGGACAAACCTGATTTTATGTAGTATAATTATATAAAAAACAGGAGGAAAAGCTATGTCAAACTTAACGATCAGATTTTATTCAAATTGCCTGCGGAGATATACCACGTTTAAAATGTACCTGCCATGTGACATAAGGCAGGACTGGGGGCAGACAGATACGAAATACTCGGAAAACAGCACCAAAACGCTTTTCTTGCTGCACGGTTTTACAGGCGACGCAGAAAACTGGGTGCCTGAATATCTTTCGGACAAGTATAATTTTGCGGTAGTTATCCCCTCGGGCGAAAATTCTTTTTGGCTGGACGGACGCTCGACTGGTCATCAGTTCTGCAAATTCGTCGGCGAGGAGCTTGTGGACTATGTAAGACGAGTTTTCAGACTTGCGAAAGACGGCAGTGAAACATACATTATGGGTCTTTCAATGGGCGGATTTGGTGCGCTTCATACAGCATTTGCATATCCGGAAACCTTTGGCAAGGTTGCTGCATTATCTTCGGCTCTTATCGTACACGAAGTCGCAGGAATGTCAGAGGGGCAAGGCAATGCCACAGCGAATTATGAATATTACAGAGAATGTTTCGGCGAAACCTCTGAGGTGCTGAACAGCAGGAACAATCCCGAATTTCTTATAGACGAACTTCAGCGAGAGGGCAAAAATATCCCAGATATATTTATGTGCTGCGGTACAGAAGATTTCCTGCTTGAAAACAACCGTGATCTTCACAAATTTCTTGAAAGCAGAAACGTTTCTCACGAGTATTATGAAAGCAAAGGCAACCACGATATGATTTTTTGGAGTGAGTATGCTGAAAAGGCGGTCAAGTGGATGTTTGAGGAGAAGTAAGAGCGGTGATGTCTTTGCGGTTTCTTATGTGATAATATGAAACACAAGAAACCTCATACAAACTGCACAATATAAAAATACCCTTTGAGAAAGGGATTTCTCCTCTCTCAAAGGGCAAGTTGGCAAACTGGAATTTATCTGTCTCTTTCTTTATTTTTATCAGCATTTGCTCTTCTTTTTATTCTTAATATTAAACTATCAGGACTTTTCTTTTCTTCCGTATTTTTGCCTGCATTAGCTCTTGCTTTTATTCTTGATATCAAATTATTTGTATTTTCTTTTTTATTCTTTTCCATATAATTAACCTCCCTACAAATTCCGATTTGTATTTCTGTTTGTTTTAAAAATGGGCAACCCCGATTGGAATTGCCCATTAATTCTACAAATTATTATGTTATGGTTACTCCAACGTCTTCATCGTAGGGAACAAAAGCACATCTCTAATAGCCGGTGAGTTAGTCAGCAGCATAACAAGTCTGTCTATGCCGTAACCAATTCCGCCTGTAGGTGGCATACCTATCTCCAAAGCTCTCAGGAAGTCCTCGTCTGTGTGGTTTGCTTCCTCGTCACCCTGCTTCAATGCCTCTTCCTGCGCTGCAAATCTCTCACGCTGATCTATCGGATCGTTCAGCTCTGAGTATGCGTTGCACATCTCTCTGCCTGTGATGAAAAGCTCAAATCTCTCTACATAATCAGGATTTTCTGGCTTCTTCTTTGTAAGCGGAGAAATCTCGATAGGGTGATCCATTATGAATGTAGGCTGAATAAGATGCTCCTCAACATATTCCTCAAAGAACAGGTTGAGTATGTCGCCCCTCTTGTGCCTTGCCTCGTATTCAATGTGATGCTCGTCTGCAAGTGCTTTTGCCTCTTCTGTTGTGGCTACCTGTGAGAAATCAACACCAGAATACTTCTTTACTGCGTCGATCATTGTCATTCTCTCAAACGGCTTGCCAAGATCTATCATTACGTCACCGTATGGTACGCAAGTTGTGCCGCATACCTCCTGTGCAACGTGTCTGAACATATTCTCTGTGAGATCCATCATGCCGTAGTAATCTGTGTATGCCTGATAAAGCTCCATAAGAGTAAACTCAGGATTGTGTCTTGCGTCAACACCCTCGTTTCTGAATACTCTGCCTATCTCGTATACTCTTTCAAGTCCGCCGACAATAAGTCTTTTCAGATAAAGCTCCAGAGAAATTCTAAGCTTAACGTCCTCGTCAAGTGCGTTGTAGTGTGTCTCAAATGGTCTTGCGGCAGCTCCGCCTGCGTTAGATACCAGCATTGGAGTTTCAACTTCCATGAAGCCCTGTCCGTCAAGATATCTTCTGATAGATGAGATTATCTGCGACCTCTTTATAAATGTGTCCTTTACCTCAGGATTGCATATAAGGTCTGTGTATCTCTGTCTGTATCTAGTGTCCTGATCCTTCAGACCATGCCACTTCTCAGGCAACGGCAGAAGCGACTTTGAAAGCAGTACGAACTTCTGAGCGTGAATTGAAATCTCGCCCATTTTTGTTCTGAATACAAAGCCCTCAATGCCAACGATATCACCGATATCGCCCTTCTTGTAATCGTCAAATTCTTCCTTGCCGATCTCGTTCATTCTCAGATAGACCTGAACCTTGTCGCTCTTATCTCTCAGGTCGAAAAAGCTTGCCTTGCCCATAAGACGTCTTGACATTACTCTGCCTGCAACGCTTACTGTTATGCGGTTTGCCTCGAGAAGCTCCTTGAGCTTTTCTTCGTCCTCGCCTGCCTGCTCCTTAAGCTCAGCCTCAAGCTTTTCATACTGTGCTTTAGCCTCGGCACAGCTTGCCGTAACGTCATACTTTGTTATCTCAAATGGATTCTTGCCCTTGGCTTTCAGCTCCTCCAGCTTGTCCATTCTTATCTTCTTTAAGCTGTTTATGTCCTCCTGAGTAAGCTCTTCCTCAGGAGCGTTTGTGCGGTTTTCCTCGCTCATTTATATTTTCCTTTCCGTGTGTTTTGTAAGTGGTCTGTTACTTTGAAATGTCGATGACCTCGAATTTCAGCAGACCGGCAGGTGTTTCAGCCTCGAAAATGTCGCCTACCTTGTGCTTGAGTGCAGCCTTGCCTATAGGTGACTCGTCAGAGATCTTGCCGTTGTCAGGGTCAGACTCAGTTGAACCTACTATCTGAAGATCCTCGATCTCGTCAAGCTCGATATCCTTTATCTTGATGATAGAGCCTACACCTATCTCGTTTACAGAAATATCATCGTCCTCAACGACAGTTGCGTTTGAAATGAGAAGCTCTAACTCATTGATCTTTGATTCAAGGATAGCCTGCTCGTTCTTAGCCTCGTCGTACTCAGCATTCTCGGAAAGGTCTCCGAAAGAACGTGCTTCTTTAAGCTTCTGAGCGACTTCACGTCTTTTTACTGTAATAAGGTATTCAAGTTCCTCCTGCAATTTAGCATAACCTGCTTTTGAAACAGTCTTAGAAATAGCTGCCATAATTAAACACTCCTATATCAATATAATTTTATACGGGTACTATCAACTTAATATTATACACGATTTGCCCTCTTTTGTCAAGGTCGGAAGCCGTCGCAAACGGGCTTTTTTGCACCTTTGGACAGTCTGCACGATTTTACATTTTGCACAAATTTTCACCTCTGACAGCGTGTTAGGATATTGAAAATAATAATAGTATGATTTATAATTATCTTATGATAAAACAAGTTATGAAAAAACATAGGAGGAAATTTTCATGCCAAACCCCATTTTGCCTGCATGGGAGTATATCCCTGACGGCGAGCCGAGAGTTTTCGGCGACAGAGTTTATCTTTATGGCTCACATGACAGAGCCGCTCAAAGCGACTTTTGCGACTATAAACTGAAAGTCTGGTCTGCACCACTTGATGACCTTAACAATTGGGTCTGCCACGGACACAGCTTCCATACCCGTGATGACCGTGACCATAAGTCCGATACCGAGGGAATGACCGACCGCAAGCTGTTCGCTCCGGACGTTATAGAAAAAGACGGCAGGTATTATCTCTATGCCTATATAGTCGGCTCAAAGGGCGTTGTTGGCGTGTCCGATAAGCCCGAAGGTCCTTTCAAGCTCCTTTCCCAGTATAAATATGACCCTGAGGACGCAGGCGATGACGGCATTTATAATGATGCAGGCGTGCTTGTTGATGATGACGGCAGAGTGTATATTTATTACGGCTTCACAGAATCTAACTTCAACGAGATAGACCCTGCGGATATGTATACCATTAAAAAGGGAAGTTACAAAAGAGCGGTCATTGATGACAGCGACAACGCACCGCAGGAACAGCGCTTCTTCGAGGCAAGCTCCCCAAGGAAAATCGGAGATACATACTATCTTATATATTCCCCATGTGTAGGAAGCAGGCTTGCCTATGCAACCTCAGATAAGCCACAAGGTCCGTTCAAATATCGTGGATATATAATAGACAACGGCGTTGACTATCCGGGTGGAAATGACCACGGCTCAGTGTGCAATATAAATGGTCAGTGGTATATTTTCTATCACAGAATGACAAACAATACCATAATGTCAAGACGTGCCTGCGTTGAGAAAATAGAGATTCTCCCTGACGGAACGATACCGACAGTGGAAATGACCTCGCTTGGCTTTGAAGACAGCCTTGACCCTTTCAAGCCTTATCCTGCGGATATAGCCTGCGTGCTGAAAGGCGGTTGTTTTATCACCGAAAAGGATATCTTTACAAGAAGTATCGTGAACATCACCGAGGGTAATGTTATAGGCTATAAGTATTTTGATTTTGGCGAGGACTTTTCCTCAAAGACCATGAAGATAGCCCTGAAAGTCAGGGGCATGGGAACAGTCGCAAAGGTGGCGATCTATGCTGATGACTATGAGAACAGCGAGCCTGTAGGCTATGTTGATATTGGCACAGGCGACGGAGTTTACACAGGAGTAATCAAGTCACTCACAGGCAGACATTCTATCTATTTTGTGCCTACAGCTTTTTCAGATGAGCTTGCCGATTGGATAGCAGATTATTTCAAAAACAAGCCGCTTTTTGAACTTGAAGAATTTGTATTTATGAAATAGGAGGAAATGACATGGAAAAGTTTAGGCTTATCCCGCTTCTTACTGCGGCGGTCATGGGCTGTACTGCACTGCTTGCAGGCTGTGGAAAGGGAAGCGACAGCTCATCAAAGGCAGAGGAGGGCGCAAAGACCTCTGATGACGGAAGCATAAATAAAGACCTTACCGCAACCGAGCTTGCAAGACTTCTGGGCAACGGCACAAACCTTGGAAACACAATGGAAGCATACGGTCATAAAAGCTATTCTGCAGACACCGACCCTGAAAGCTTTGAAACTTTCTGGGGTCAGCCTGTCACAACGGAAGAAATGATAAAGGGCATGAAAGCAAGCGGCTTTGACTCTCTCCGTGTGCCTGTGGCATGGACAAACGCAATGGAGTATGAAAAAGGCGATTACACCATAAATGAAGCCTATCTCGACAGAGTGGAGGAGATAATAAACTACGCTTTGGATAATGATATGTATGTTATCATAAACGACCACTGGGACGGAAGCTGGTGGGGAATGTTCGGTTCTTCCGAGCAGAGCGACGTTGACAAGGCGTTTGAAATGTATAAGTCCATGTGGACGCAGATAGCGAACAGATATAAGAAATACTCTGACAGACTTATATTTGAGGGTGCAAACGAAGAGCTTGGTGACAGACTCAATGACACAGACGTGTGCAAAAACTCAGGCTCACTTTCAAAAGCCGAGTGCTATGAAATGGCCAACAAGATAAATCAGACCTTTGTTGACACTGTTCGTGCAACAGGCGGAAACAACGAACAGCGTTTTCTTCTTATTGCAGGTTACAATACTGATATCACAATGACCTGCTCAGACAAGTTCCAAATGCCAACTGATACCGCAAAGGATAAGCTTCTGCTTTCTGTTCATTATTATACCCCATGGGATTATTGCGGAACAAAGGGTCGCTCAGATTGGGGAACAAAGACAGACTATGAGGAGCAGAACAGACTTTTCAAGAACATGACAAAGTATTCCGAGCAGGGCTATGGCATAATAATAGGCGAGTATGCAGTGCTTACAAACGGCGGTGACCTAAAGAAAGGAACTGACAAGTTTATTGACAACCTCCTTGACAACTGTGACGCCTACGGCTTTGCACCATTCCTTTGGGATTGCAGTGATTTCTTCTCACGTTCAGAGCTTAAAATGCGTGATGAAACTGTGGCAAAGATATTTGATGAAAGACGCCGTGATAACCAGTCCTCGATGACAGTGGAGGAGGAAAGAGCCGCTGCTGTAAAGAAGCTTGATGAAACCCTTGCGGCTGCACCTGAAAAGCTAACAGATGATACCGCACCGCAGGCTGACGAGAACACAGCGGTGGCATGGATAATGTATCAGAGTGCAGATTTTTCCGTATGCTACAGCGTTGGTGACGAGTATGACCCGGTTTCAAAGAGCGACGGAGTTATCGCAGAAAACGCAGTTATAGACGGTGAGGGAACTTACACAGTAAGCCTTGATATGTCATCAAACAACGCCAACGGCATTGCATTCTCGGCTCTGGGTATCGCAAACGGTGAAAAGCTTTATCCGAACTATATCGCAACTATTGACGAGATAAAGATAAACGGCGAAGCTGTTGAAACCATAGCGGAGGGCTATACGACCTCTGACGACCAGCTTTGCACAAGAGTGAACCTTGTGAACCAGTGGGTATCCGCACCGCCTGAGGACGCAAGGATAGCAGGCGGTGACCTTTCAAAGGCTTCTCCAACAATACTTGACTATGCAGGAAAGATAAACACTCTCGAAATAACATTCACATACGCTCCTGCGGCATAGATCAGAGCATATAAAAACGGCAGTTCAGCATCAAGCTGTTCTGCCGTTTTGGTTTGTGAAATATCAGAACTGCGAATTAGTCCAGTCCACAATACTTTGGATAGACTTATCACGCTTGTTAATGAATGTCCTTATGCAGTCAGAAGAGGCGTAATCCCCATGAAGAGCCTCATCAGCTGAGCCTGTTTCTGGGTATCTTGCAAAGAACTGCTCATAAAGAGGGGAATATATGCTCTCAAATTCTGCGAGCCTATCAAGTGCCTTTTCTTTTTCAAACGTACCCTCAGACATCTTTAAAAGCCTGTCATTGAAATCGTTCCTGAAATCTTCATTTGACATAAGATAAGCAAAACTCAGAACCGCAGGATTTTTCGTGTCCGTGTCAAGCAGTCCCTTTGGCTTGTAGTTATCCTCTTTCATGGTGTTCGTCCATGCGTCGCCCTCGCCGCTCACTCCGCCGAACTCAACGTCATAGAACATGAAACGCCATTTTCCGTCTGCATATTCGTTGGAACTGTCTGTGTTCTGCACCTTCCACATTGACCAGTTCTTGCCCGGCCAATCCCACTTGTTGTTTATCCAAACCTCTGCAAGGAAATAATCTCTCACACTGTCGGTGTCAACAAGCTTTGAGAACTCCTCATAATCTGCCTGTGCGGATAAGTCTTTGTGAGAAGCGAAGAAATCTGTAAGCTCCTTGAAGAAATATCCCTCGTCTGTTTCTCCCTCCGGAAGTTTGCCCTCGTCAAGCTTGTAGCCGCTCTGATAGGTTTCTGCGTCGCCTTTGTAGACCACCACATCGTCTTTGTTCACACCGTAGTGGCTTTCAAAATAATTGTCGGAATAGTCCTCTTCCAGCACATAAAGTCCCCAGTATTCGCCATTCAGATAAACAACGCATGGACGTGAAGCCTTTGTTGAGCCGTCAAGCTCTGTCATAAGACTCTGCCAATAGGTGTCATTGAATTTTGCCGTAAAAGCACAATTTCCACCTGCACGGAGAGTAAGCGTCTTAAAGCTGTCGATAGTTTCATCAGATGCGTTTTTCAGCCCCTCAAAGACCTCATACTTAAACTTCTTTTCACCATATTTCTTTCTGGCGTAAAGCCTGAATCCCTTTTGCAGGTCGGAGCGTGAATAGTTTCCCTGTATCCTTATGCCGCAATCCTGTGACAAAGCGTTCGTCACATTTCCCTCGGCTGAAATCTCGTTAAGCTCGATGTGACAATCACGTTCCCATTCCTTGCCACGCTGTTTGTAGTTTGCGTCAAGCTGTCTTGCGGTTTCGTTTTCTATGCTTTCTCCGCTGGCTTTATAGTCCTCGAGTGCCTTGTTGAAAATATCTCCCTTGACGTAAATGCCGATCTTGCTGTCGAAAAGGTCAGCGTAGTCCATTGTGATGTTCATTACCGCAAGGTCATGCCCAGCCGCTTCACAGCTTTCTTTAAGCCCTTTTATATGCTCCTCTGCGCTTCCTATGTAAAAGCTGCCTGAGAAGCTTTGCGAAACGCTTCCGTCGCTTTTTTCGCTTGATGCCCTTATAACAGTGCATTTGTCCACCGCATTGTAAGAAGGTGCTTTTTTGTTGCACCAGAAATCCCCCTCGCCAAAGCTGAACTCATTGAAATTGCCTGATATCATTTCCGTCGGCACGGCTGAAACCACATTAGGGTCATTGCTTCTGTCTTTTATCTCGATAGGGGCAGTGTATTCTTCTCTCGTGGCAGAGGTCCTAGGGTCTGTGCCGTCAGTGGTGTAGTATATCTTCTCGCCCTCGTTTGCGGTAAGTTCAAGGCTGAAACCGCTGTCATAAAAGCCGCTTTCCTGCGAAAAACCTATCACGCTGTCATTGAGGTCAAACTCAGGCTTGTCTGTTTCAGGTTCGGTGGTGGTATTATCATAGTCTGAAACACTGCTGTCCGCTTTGCCGGAGCTTTCAGCCGCTTTTGATGAAGCCTTTGAACCGTCCACACCCTTTGAACAGCCTGACAGCATAAGCACTGCGGCCATAAGGCATAATATTTTTCTTGCGTTCATATATTTCCTGCTTTCTGTTTTATGTAAACGTTTTACTTTGCACATATGATTGTACCATAACAAAGTCCTGGAAGCAATAGAAACGCTCCATTTTCGGCATTTGCAACTGTTTGAAGCCTGTTTGTTTGTCTATTATGGATATAAAAAGCGACATAAAAAAGCGTCGGATAAACTACCCGACGCTTTGTGTATTGTATTTTAAATTATTGTTTGTTTTTATTGTAGATTATCATAAGCCCTTTGAGCAGAAGCTCATCGTCAATGACTATGTCACGCTTGCAGTAAGGAACTATTATCTTTGCCACACCGCCTGTGGAAACCACAGTGCATTTTTCACCAAGCTCGTTTTCTATCCTCTCTATAACGCCGTCAATGCTTGCAGCGTTGCTGTGGATTATACCGCTCTTCATACAGTCGATAGTATTAGTGCCTATGACCTTTTTAGGCGGCACAAGGCTGATGAAAGGAAGCTGTGAAGCCTTGCCCGAAAGCGAGTCGAGGGAAGTTCTAAGTCCCGGTATTATCATTCCGCCTATGAAATTCTTTTCCTTGTCTATTACTGATATGGTAGTAGCAGTGCCCATATCTATCATTATGATAGGCACAGGGTAGAGGTTTATCGCCGCAACTGCGTCTGCAACTCTGTCGCTTCCAAGCTGTGCAGGATTGTCGAGATTTATCTTAAGTCCCGTCTTTATTCCAGGTCCTACCACCATGATGCGCTTTTTGATAAGCCTCTCCATTGCCTCTTTCATCGTGAGGGTAACAGACGGCACGACCGATGAGATTATGCCGCCCCTGAAATCTGACATATCTATAGAATGTATCTCAAGAATGTTCTTGAGCATTATGGCATATTCAAGTGCCGTGGACTGCTGATTTGTAGAAAGTCTTTCAACAAAAAGTATCCTGTCGCTTTCAAAACAGCCCATTACTATGTTAGTGTTTCCTATATCGACCGCTAAAACCATTTGTATGTTATCCTTTCGGTGAATTTATGCCTGCGCTTTGTTTTTGCTAG
The DNA here is from genome assembly GCF_000980385.1 of Ruminococcus sp. N15.MGS-57. Lineage (NCBI taxonomy): Bacteria > Bacillati > Bacillota > Clostridia > Eubacteriales > Oscillospiraceae > Ruminococcus > Ruminococcus sp. N15.MGS-57. Next base: position 17,493 of record NZ_LARF01000011.1, on the reverse strand, counting down.
GTATGAACCTTGCCTTATAAAGTGCAGCACCCACTGTACCTGTAACAAATGTACATACAGCCATTTCGACCAGAGCGTTTATGCCTACAAAGGTGCAGATGAATACTATGATATTCTTTCCGCCCATAAGCTCTTTTACATAATCTGTGTTGCCGAAAAGCAAAACAAGTGCACTCATAAAGAACGCAGTGTTCAAAAACGCAGTAAAAAAGCCCGTAACAGCATATGAAACATAATTGTTTGTTACCTTGCTCATGCCTTTTGCAATAAATCCTACGATAATGCCGTCAAGAAGTCTTGGTACAAATCGCTGAACGAAAGCCAGGACCGGATCGATCGCAACAAGTGCTGCACCCATTCCGCTTGGCACGCCTATTCCGAAGCACTGCAAAAAACTAAGCAGTCCGAAAACTCCTCCAATGACTGCACTTCCCACAGGGCCTACCGTTACAGCCGCTATGGCAATAGGAATTACGTTGAGAGTAATTACCAGCGGTCCGATAGGTATAGAACCGATAGGAGTGAACGAGAAGATCATTGTGAGAGCTGTCATCAATCCCAGTATCACCAATGATTTTGTGTTGACCTTTGTTTTCATATTAAATTTCCTCCTTGTTATTATTCCTCCATCATGGGAGGATACAATACAATACCAATATATTATATCACATTTTTTCGCATATTTCCATAGCTTAAGCAAATTTTTTATGAATTTTTTTATCTTCATAAGCAGGAATATCTCTGCACTCACAAATGTATAATTTATTAACAAAAGAAAGCGAAATAAGCACTGCAAAATTCCATATAGTGCAAACAAAATCGTGATTTTTCATGTAATTGTGATATTTTTTTCACCTGTTTTACACATTCATATGTACATTTAGCTGTATGCACATACTTATATATGCTATGTAAAAGTTAATAATTAATAGAATATTCATAGATTATGTTAGAATAGTTCATTGACATTTTGTATAATTAAAGTCAAGCAAAGAGAGAATTTGTGTGAGATTTACACAAACCTCTTTGAACACATTATTACATTACATATAGGAGGAATTAGAAATGAGATTTACATTACCAAGAGACCTTTATCACGGCAAGGGAGCATTGGAGAACCTGAAAACACTGAAAGGTAAGAAAGCTATCATCGTAGTCGGCGGCGGCTCAATGAAGAGAAATGGTTTTCTCCAGAAGGCAGAAGCTTATCTGAAAGAGGCCGGTATGGAAGTTAAGCTTCTTGAGGGCGTAGAGCCAGACCCTTCTGTAACAACAGTTATGAACGGTGCAAAGGTCATGCTCGAATTTGAGCCTGATTGGATCGTAGCAATGGGCGGCGGCTCACCTATCGACGCTGCAAAGGCTATGTGGATCAAGTATGAGTATCCTGATTGCACATTTGAAGATATGTGTAAGGTATTCGGTATCCCTGAGCTGAGAAAGAAAGCACACTTCTGCGCAATTTCTTCAACATCAGGTACAGCTACTGAGGTAACAGCATTCTCTATCATCACAGATTATGACAAGGGTATCAAGTATCCTATCGCTGACTTTGAGATCACACCAGATGTAGCTATCGTTGACCCTGATCTTGCTGAAACAATGCCACAGAAACTGACAGCTCATACAGGTATGGACGCTCTGACACACGCTATCGAAGCTTATGTTTCAACAGCAAACTGTGCATATACAGATCCACTTGCTATCCATGCTATCGAAATGATCCAGAAGGATCTCATTGATTCTTACAACGGCGATATGGGCGCAAGAGATAGAATGCACGACGCTCAGTGTCTTGCAGGTATGGCATTCTCAAACGCTCTGCTTGGTATCGTTCACTCAATGGCTCATAAGACAGGCGCAGCTTTCGCTGACTATGGCGCACACATTATCCACGGTGCAGCTAATGCAATGTATCTGCCAAAGGTAATCGCATTCAATGCTAAGGACGAAACAGCTAAGAAGAGATATGGCGTTATCGCTGATTATATGCACCTGGGTGGTTCAAACGATGACGAGAAGGTAAAGCTCCTCATCGAGTATGTAAGAGGCATGAATGACAAGCTCAACATTCCTCACTGCATCAAGAACTATGGTACAGACAGCTATCCATGTGAGCAGGGATTCGTTCCTGAGAACGTATTCCTTGAGAGACTCCCTGAGATCGCTAAGAACGCTATCGCAGACGCTTGCACAGGTTCTAACCCACGTCAGCCTTCACAGGAAGAAATGGAAAAGCTCCTCAAGTGCTGCTACTACGATACAGAAGTTGATTTCTAATTCTCCAGATTATAGAACAGAGAGCGTCCCGAACTTGTTTCGGGGCGTTTTCTGCTTTTTTGTGTATTTCGCTTAAAAACACTTGATTTTTATTAGATTTTATGTTATAATTTTAGTAGACTTGGGAAATTTTATTATATAAGCAGGGGGAGAGTGTTTATTTTGCAGGATATGGACTATTACTTTTCTCATTTTCCTGTGCTGGAAACAGAAAGACTCATACTCAGGGCGAAGACCGCTACTGACGCAGAGGATATGAAAACCTATATGGCTGACGAAAGCCTTTACAAATATTGGGGCAGAAACATGACAAGGCAGGAAAGAGAGCCGTCGCTTTTTTTCGGACGCACTCTTAACAACGGCAAAAAGGATCATATAAGCTGGGGGATAGAGCTAAAGAAAAATCATAGGTTGGCAGGGGAGGTAAATCTCTTCAATATCGAGAATGACAGACAGGCAATGATAGGCTATCGAATCTCGGCGGCGTATCAGAACATGGGCTTTGTCACCGAGGCTCTCAGGCGTGTGATCAGATTTTGCTTTGAGGAAACAGGCGTTCAAAGGCTTGAAGCTGAGGTCATGACGGTGAACGTGGCTTCAAACAGAGTAATGGAAAAATGCGGATTTACCTGTGAGGGAACAAAGCGTCAGGCAAAGTTTGTGAACATCTATACAGATTTCAATATCTATGGGCTTCTCAGAAGCGATATTATGGGAGAGCGTGCGGCTTCTACATAAGACAGAAAAATAACGGGCGGAAGATTTGGTCTTCCGTCCGTTTTGTGTTGTTCTGTATCAGCTTATCAGCCTATAGCTTTGAACGCCTCTCTTATTGAGCGCACACCGATTATTTTCATTGAAAACTTGCTTGTGTCAACGCTTTTCAGCGAATGTGCAGGAACGATACAAGTTTCAAAGCCCATTCGTTCGCACTCCGCAAGGCGCTGTTCACAGTGGGAAATGCTCCTAAGCTCTCCGCCTAAGCCTATCTCGCCAAGGGCTATAAGCTTGTCGCTTATAACCTTGTCCGTCAGCCCCGAATAAAGCGCCAACGCCACCGATAGGTCAGCCGCAGTGTCATCAAGCTTTAATCCGCCTACAATGTTGATATAAACGTCCAGCCCACCGAAAAAATAGCCAAGCCGCTTTTCAAGCACAGCTATTATTATCGCCATTCTGTAGTAGTCAAAGCCCGTGGCAGTACGTCTTGGGGAGGCAAGCACGCTCTTGCACACAAGTGCCTGGACTTCCGCCATAACAGGTCTTGTGCCCTCCATTATGCAGGCAACGCAAGTTCCCGAAGCGTCTGTCGGTCTGCCCTCCAAAAACATCATAGAGGGATTTTCAACTTCCAGCAGACCGCTGTCAGCCATTTCAAACATACCTATCTCATTCGTTGAGCCAAAACGGTTTTTTATGGCTCGCAGTATCCTGTAGGTGAGATTTCGCTGACCCTCAAAATACAGCACGCAGTCAACAATGTGTTCCATGACCTTTGGTCCTGCGATAGCACCGTCCTTGTTGACGTGACCTACTATGAACATTGGTATCTCTTCCGACTTTGCTGTGCGCATGAACATATTTGTACATTCTCTTACCTGTGTCACAGACCCCTGCGCTGAGGATATCCCGCTTATGTTCATGGTCTGGATAGAGTCGATTATGACTATCTCAGGCTTTTCTTTTACTATCACAGAGCATATCTGCTCGCAGTCATTGTCTGCAAGAAGATACAGATTTTCAGAATCAACATGAAGCCTGTTTGCACGAAGCTTTATCTGCCGTACAGACTCCTCTCCCGATACATAAAGTATGGTGTGGTCTTGTCCTAAATACTGACATATCTGCAAAAGCATTGTGGATTTTCCTATGCCCGGTTCACCGCCCAGAAGCACCAGAGAGCCTTTCACAAGCCCTCCTCCAAGCACTCTGTCAAGCTCTTTCAGCCCCGTTGCATAACGTATCTCGTTGTAGCTTGCGTCAACACCGCCTATGCCAACTATCTTGTCTGAAATATCCCTGACAGTCGTGGGCTTAGACTTTGCACCGCCCGCTCTGACCGCAAGCTCGACCTCCTCAAAGGTGTTCCATTCGCCGCAGTTAGGGCATTTGCCGTTCCATTTTGAAGTTTCATATCCGCACTGACTGCACACATACGAAGTTTTCACCTTTGCCATATGGTCGTTCCTTTCTGCATATTTATCTGATGATTTGCTGATATATAAAAATGCTGCGCCGATTTTGTGTAGGGGCTGGCGCCCCCGACAGCCCGTTTATGTTGCGGTGATCGCTCGTGCAAAACGCTGAAATTACTTGCCCTCAAGCCCCTTGAGAGCCTTTATCTCGTCACGGTCGAGCCTTATAACAGAATCCTTTATTACCTCAATATCGTCTTTCTTTACCACAACAACATTGTCGTTTTTATCCATTTTAACTCTCAGCTTGCCTGTGAGCAGATTTACTTCCTCAACAACGCCCTTTCCGTCAGCAGTCTTGACGATAGCGCCCACCTTTGGTGTGTGCTTGAGAAGATCCTCATAGCTGTCCTGCTCGTATTTCAGACAGCACATAAGTCTTCCGCAAGTGCCTGAGATCTTCGTAGGGTTAAGTGACAAGCCCTGCTCCTTAGCCATTTTAATAGAAACAGGCTGGAACTCTCCCAAAAATCTCGAACAGCAGAAAGGCTGTCCGCAGATTCCAAGACCACCAAGCATTTTTGCCTCGTCACGAACGCCTATCTGACGAAGCTCTATCCTCGTTCTGAATACCGCGGCAAGGTCTTTTACAAGCTCACGGAAGTCAACTCTGCTCTCGGCGGTAAAATAGAAAAGAAGCTTGTTGTTGTCAAAAGTACATTCAACGTCGATAAGATTCATTTTCAGCTTGTGAGCGGCTATCTTCTGCTCGCATATCTTGAAAGCGTCCTTTTCCTTTTGTCTGTTTTTTTCGATAGTTTTCATATCGTTAGGGGTGGCAAGCCTTATAATGCCTTTTACGGGGTTTGTGAATCTTGTTTCGTCTATTTCCCTGTCCACAAGCGCAACTTCACCACATTCAACGCCCCTTGCGGTCTCAACGATAACTTTGTCGCCCATTTTCACGTCATAGTCTTTTGGGTCGAAGTAGTATATCTTGCCAACGCTTTTAAAGCGTACTCCGATTATTTTTAACATCTCTTTTTCCTTTCAAATATATATCACGGCTTTGCCGTCAGCTACTTTCCTGTGACAGAATATATCTGTCCTGCCAGACTGTTTATAGTCAGGCTTATGTTGCAGTTTGCGTCTATCCTGCCTATGTAGTCAGAAACTATATCGTAAAGCCTGACCGCCTGATCTGAGGAAAGGCTTCTGCTGAGCGTCTTTGCACCCTCTTTCGCACAGCTCACAGACTTTTCACTTTCTCCCCCGAGCCTGAATGCCGCACTGTCACGGAGTATCTCCTGAAAAAGGCTCAGCCCCTCTCTCAGCAACGTTTTTTTGCAGTCTGCCGCAAATAGCGTTTTCAAAACGTCATATTCGTTTCCGCCGCACATTGCGTCGCACAGACCTCTTGCAAGCTTCACGCTGTCAAAAAACTGGGAGTGTTCAAGATACTCGACACATCTGCCGATATTTCCACGCCCTGCTGAAACAGCTTCGCTTATGAGCGCAGGGGCAACGGCAGGATATTTCTCCTGCAAACACTCCATGCTCTCCGCCTCCGTGACAGAGGTCATGCCAAGGGAAAGCACTCGTGAGATTATGGTAGGCAGAAAAATTTCCTTGCTCCTCGCCGTAAGTATTATAGCGGTATGCTCAGGCGGTTCTTCAATGACTTTAAGCAGAATGTTCTGCACCTGAATAACAGTGTTCACCGACAAGTCAAGGTCAGGAATTATGTATACTTTCATTCTCGCCTCGTTCGGTGCAACGGGAGCTTCCGCAACTATAGGTCTGATAGAATCGTCAACGATGTAGTTGCCGTTGCTGTTTGCCTTTGCCACCATAACGTCAGGGTGAGCTCCGTCGGCTATCATTCTGCACGTTCTGCAAATGCCGCAAGGCTCGCCTGTCTGACGTTCGCACAAGAGTGCCGCCGCTATCCAGCGTGCAAGGGTCTTTTTACCAAGCCCCTTTTCTCCGTGTATCATTATGGAGTGCGGCTCTCGTTTCTTTTTTATCATCTCAGATACGAGCCTGCGAGGCTCGCTGTTTCCGTATATTATCAAGCCCTCAGACCCCTTTCTGAAAATTTTCTATCCCTTAGACTTTCTCGAAACGCTCGATATCAGTAACGAAAATAGTTGCGCCGCCGATAGCCACCTCAACAGGATATGAAGCCGCACCGTCAGGCTCCATGATAGTTGATGACGGAACGAACTGCTTTCTTTTCTTTGAATACTTTTTGCAGACCTCTATAACAAGGTCTACCTGCTCATCAGGGCAGCAGATAAGAAAGGTGGTGTTTCCTGACATAAGAAAACCGCCTGTTGAAGAAAGCTTTGTGGCTCTTATGCCGGCTTTCAGAAGTCCTTTATTTACAGCGTAGGTATCATCGCTGTTTACGATAGCATAGACAAGTTTCATGATTTTGCCTCCTGTTATTTTGATGTAATAATAGTTTTTTTAGCTACACCTTATATTATAGCACATTTATGCGTTCAATTCCATAGTTTTTCAAAATTTTTATTACCTGCGGTGTTATCTCCTCGCCACTCACTGCCACAGGCACAGAGGGCTGACAGCTTGTGACGGTCATTCCGCATATAAGACCGCAGGCGTCCTCAACATTTACAGTGTGCTGAGCCGAAAAAGCCGCCTGTCTTATACCCATGCGTTTTATCCCTTTTGGTATAGCGGGTAAGTCACCGAAAAGCCTTATCCTAGGCTGTTTTATCTCTGAAAACGCCCTTTCAAGTTTCAAAAAATCCTCCTCGCTGTTGAAAGGCGACGGCATAAGCACAACATATTGTGTGTCGCTGTATTCAGGCTCGATGCCATATTCCCTCAGCCTGTCTGCAAGGTCGTCACCTGTTATACCGCTTTTGTATGCGGCAACGGTTATCTTCATAGGCTCTTCGCCTATGGTATGCCAGCCGAAAGCTGTTATCCTATCTTTGCAGACTTTTACCCTTTCCACAGTGCATTCAAGGTCACGAGGAAAATCACCATTCACATAGTCAGCGCAAAGGTCAAGGCTCTCCATTATAAGATAGGAGGGGCTTGTTGAGCCAAACATTGACATTATCTCTTTGGCGCAATCATCATAATTCACAGGGGCGTGATTTGAAATATGAAGCATTGCTCCCCCTGTGTAACATGGAAGCGTTTTGTGAGCAGAGTCACAGCACATATCAGCCCCCAAGTCCATGGGGTGCAGGCTCTCAGGGAGAAACTTCAGATAAGCTCCGTGAGCGTTGTCGCAAAGAAGAGGCACGCCGTATTTCCTGCAAACCTCGCACATGCCCTTTATGTCGCTGAGATCGCCAAGATAGTCAGGTGAGGTCACATAAACGCAATCTGCCTTTGTCCTTGACAGCACCTCCTCAACGTCCTCGGGAGTGACGCTTCCTGCGCATATAGACGTAAACTCACCCTTTGGATATATCCACTCCACGTCAATGTCAAGGAGTATGCAGGCATTTATAAACGCCTTGTGGACGTTTCTTGGTGCGGCAACAGTTATCTTTTTTCCTTGTCCACTGCGACATACTATGCCAAGCATTGCCTTTATGCAAAGGCTCGACCCCTCGGCAGAGTAAAAAGTCCGTCTGCTGCCATAGGCTTCTGCCATTTTGGCTTCGCTCTGTGCGATGATCCCCTCGGCTTCAAAAAGATAGTCCGCACCCTTTATTTCGGTAATATCCCACGGCTCAAGACCATGAAATTTCTGCCCTTTGTGACCGGGCATATGAAACCTCGCTATGCCTGACTTTGCATATTCTCTAACGAATTTATTCACAGGTGCGTTCAATGCTATCTCCCTTTCAGTGCGCTTTTGAGCATGGCAGGCTTCATACCGCAGGATATCCGCTTTCTTGCAAGCCCGATAGTCCTTGATACAGTGGATTTTGAAACACCCTCTGCGTCGGCTATCTCCTGCATTGTCATGCCCTTTGTATAATACATTATTATATAACATTTCTGCCGTTTCGTCAAATTTTCCCGCACTATCTCACGCATGAGCCTGTTTTCTATGGCAGAGGCAGGGTCGGGACTATCTTTCTCAGTGTCACGAGAACTTGAGATATAGTTTTGTATAAGCTCGTATGATACCTTTGTGTGCTGCATAAAAATCCTTTCTTTATCTTTTTTCGATGTTTTCTGACCATTTTTTTACCCACTATATATTGTGGGCAAATTTTTGGACAAACACAATTTTCAAAATTCTTGTTTAATTTGTGGGAAATTAAACGGACTGTTTGTGCATTTTACCATTGCAATTTAAAGAAATATGTGTTATAATGTATCTGCAAATTTGTTTGAGGGTGTTTTGTTGGACTTATAAATATAAATAAAGAAAAAAGCCGATATGAACATCTTTTGAATGAAAAGGGCGGTATTGTGTAAGCTGCCCGTTCTATTTTGAGCCTAATACTGCGGATAAAAATAAAAACACAGGGCAGTGTGAAGCTTTAAGGAGAAGTGTAAAAATTTATGGAGAAAGTAAAGCTTAACAGATTGTCTGAGCTTACTGCTATTGCGAGAAAAAGAGAGCTTACCCCAGAGGAGAAGTCTGAGCGTGAGGCTTTGAGAAATGAGTATCGCAGAAGCGTTATAGCTAACCTGACAGGTCAGCTTGAAGCCACGACGATCATTGAGCCGGACGGCTCAAGAATTAAGGTTTCGGATATGAAACGTAGCGGGGAGGATAAAATAAAGTGACAGGAGTTTCCAGACAGAAACAGAAGCTTTTGACCATGAAAAAGCTTTTTGAGACCAAGACAGACGAAAAGCATACCATTACAGGAAACAGGCTTATCGAGATCCTGGGCGACTACGGCATAAAAGCTGAGCGTAAGACTATCTATGACGATATCAAGACCCTCTGCGACAGCGGAATGGATATTGAGATAACTAAGGACGGTCACTCCAACGCTTATTATCTTGCTCAAAGGCTGTTTCAGGACGAGGAGCTGTATGTTCTTGCAGATGCAGTTGCTTCAAGCAGGTTTCTTACACAGAAGAAATCGAAGGAGCTGTTAAAGAAGATACAATCACTTACATCTGAACACAAGGCAAAGGATCTGCGCCGAATGGTCTATGTGTCAAACAGGACAAAGACCTTCAACGAGCAGATATACTATGCTATAAACAGCATACAAGAGGGCATTTTCAGCGGCTTGGAGATACACTTCAAGTATTACGAATACACCGTTGAAAAACGCAAACAGCTTCGCCACGGTGGCGAGGTGTATACGGTTTCACCGTATTCTCTGGTTTGGGAAAATGACAACTATTACCTTGTGTGCTATTGCGAAAAGCATGAAAAGATATGCCGCTACAGAGTTGACAGAATGACTCAGGTCACTGTTACAGATATCCCCAGGAGGGAGCTTTCCGAGGAGGAGAAGACAGAGGTCACAAATCGTCAGACTATCTACGGAATGTACGGCGGCGAGCTTATGACGCTGCAATTGCAGTTTGACAATAAGCTCATAGATGTTGTAATGGATCGTTTTGGTGAGAAAACCATATGTCACAAAAATTCCGACAATACCTTCTATATAAATGAGGAGGTACAGGTCGCACCAACATTCTGGGGCTGGCTTTTCCAGTTCGGCTCACAGGCAAAGGTGCTTGGACCTGAAAGGGCAGTGGAAATGGCAAAGGACGCTATTTCAGATATTGCCGATTGCTACAAATAAAAATTTGGACAAGGATAAAAGAGCCGAGATATAAATAGGCGAACGTCTGCTGTAAAAGGCAGGCGTTTTTTATTTGGATATACTGCTTCACTATTGATTATAGCACATATGTTCGATATTGTCAAGGGGTAATGTAAAATTTCCGTAAGATGTGGGCAAAAAGTTGACAGCACAGGGGCGAATATGTTATAATATTTACACAAGCAAAGGCGCTTTGAGTAGAAGATACCCAAAGCGCTATTTTTATAATAAGGTAAAAAGGGGTGATAAGCTTGACCACAATGCTCATTTTAGCTTCTGTGATAGTGCTGTGCTGTGTGTTTTTCAATAAAATATCTGACAAGTTTGGACTTCCTGCATTGCTGGCGTTCATTCTCCTTGGAATGTTGTTCGGCTCTGACGGGCTTTTTAAAATAGAGTTCGATAACTATAAATTTGCCGAGGAGATATGCTCGGTGGGACTTGTTTTCATAATCTTCTACGGAGGCTTTGGCACGAAATGGAGCGAAGCCAAAAAGGTGGCAGGCAAGTCACTTATACTCGCTTCCGCAGGAGTTTTGCTCACAGCCTTTGCAACGGGAGCATTCTGCAAGCTTGTGCTGGGCTTTGAGTGGCTGGAAAGTCTGCTTATAGGCGCTGTTATAAGCTCCACAGACGCGGCGTCGGTTTTCTCGGTGCTGAGAAGCAAAAAGCTGAACCTGCGATACGGTACAGCTTCAATACTGGAGCTTGAAAGCGGAAGCAACGACCCTTGGGCTTATATGCTCACGGTTATAATACTTTCAGTAATGAAAGGCGGTGCGACGGCAGGAGGCTTTGTTGTGAGCTTGCTTGCACAGGTGTTCTTCGGTGTGGGCTTCGGTGCGCTTATATCTTTGGGTGCAGTGTATCTCATAAAACGTGTGCGATTTGACGCAGCAGGCTTTGACGCTATCTTTGTTACTGCCATAGCTATTCTTTCCTATGCTCTGCCCTCGGCGGTGGGCGGAAACGGCTATCTTAGCTGTTACATTGTGGGAATAGTCCTGGGCAACACAAAAATATCAGGCAAAACAGCCCTTGTGCATTTCTTTGACGGAATAACGGGCTTCACACAGATATTGCTGTTTTTCCTCCTTGGACTTTTGGCATTCCCGTCACAAATGCCGTCAATAATACTTCCTGCGGCGACGATAGCATTGTTCCTTACATTCGTTGCAAGACCTGCGGCTGTTACTGTTATCATGAAGCCTTTCGGTGCAAAGTGGAAGCAGATAGCCCTTATCTCATGGGCAGGTCTAAGAGGAGCTACCTCCATTGTTTTCGCTATCATGGCGACAGTTGATGACGCATATATGAAAAATGACGTTTTCCATATCGTTTTCTGTATCGTGCTTATGTCTATAGGTATTCAGGGCACGCTTCTGCCGCTGTTTGCTAAAAAGCTCGATATGATAGACGATGAGGAGAACGTAATGAAAACGTTCAATGACTACAGTGATGAAACGGAAGTGCAGTTTATAAAGCTTTCAGTTCAGCCGGACAGCAATTGGGCAGGGCGGAAGATAAAGGATATACCGTTTCCGAGAGGTCTGCTTGTGGTTATGATACTCCGTGACAAAGAGAAGATAATACCAACAGGAAAAACCCAGATACTTGCAGGGGACGTTGTGGTGCTGAGTGCGGCAGGCTTTTATGACGACAGTCATTTTGTCCTAAGCGAAATGAACCTTGATAAGCATCACGAGTGGTGCGGTCTGAAAGTGTCAGAGATAACAATGTCAGAGGACAGCCTGATAGTAATGATAAAACGTCAGGGGCGTATACTTATCCCAAACGGCAGGTTGCGGCTCAAAGAGGGAGATGTGCTTGTTGTCACATCAGGATAGAGAATATGCAGGCGGCGGATTGACTTGCGTTTTGTGTGCGGACGCTGTTCGCCCCTACGTTATTATGAAAACCACTTTGCCATTCTTATCAGCTTATTTTCAGTGTCTTTTCATAAAACTATCATATTGAACAGGTATTATATATACAAGGTCAGAGGAACACCGAGAAAGACCTCAGGCAAAAGCTTTGAGAGCTAGCTGAAAGTTCCGTCAACCAATTACTCATAATGAGTTTTCATACATGGGCAATGCCGCACAAGGAACACCTGTCGGCTTTGCACGCAATCTGCTTGCAGATTTTCCACCATATCACCCAAAAGCTCTTTGACTGGCGTCAGCCAGCCTGCGTCACTTTTAGATGATCTGACGAAAAATCTGACTACGCATCTTACGCACAATCCTTGCGTGGCATTGCCCAATAATTTTCCTTCATTCTTCTTTTCATTTCATCTCGCTGTGCTCTGATTTTTCAGAGTGCGGCAAAAGTGAAATGGCATGGAAAAATACATAACTTTAGCATTCCCCATTCATAATTTTTTCTTCATATTATACTTCTTACTTCTCTGAAAGACCCTGTGGCTTTTGCCGCAGGGTCTTTTGGATTTGTAGAATTTATATCAAAACAAACGTTCTTATCTGTGCATATCGACAAAAAACTTGCTGTCCAAAAAATCACCCCTCAAATTCATCAAGTTGTGTTATCATACATACAGCCCCGAAATAGAAAAAGAAAAATATGAGGATGTGTGTAAAAATGATATGGATAATTATGATGAATGTTTTTATCGTTGCGGCAGGTGCAGGCGGCGACAGGTGGCTTATGAAAACTATAATGAGAATGGTGCTGTTTTTCCTGTTTGTTGCGGTGGCAGAGCGGAACATGGGAGCAGTGTTTGCCGCAGGTATCGTGTTCACAGCGGCATGGGCGGCACTGTCGCTTTTTGAAGCGGAAACCAAAAAGAAACGCCATGCAAATAAGGTCAGACAGTGCCGTGTAAGAGAAAATATAAACCGTACAATACAAATTGAGCAATAATTAACAAAAAAATCACTTATTTTATGGGCATATGTGTTATAATTAATAATGATTATAGTAATTTAGCCTGAGAGGTGATATAGCTTTTGAAAAATTCTGCTGATTTTGAACTGTATGATAAAATAAAAAAATATAGAAGATCTATTTTGAAAACAAGCGTGTTAGTGCTGTTCGTTGCTTGTCTGCTTGTGTATGCGTGTGCCTGCTATTACAGCGGTGTGAACGCATTTCAGAAAGAGGCTCAGCTTTGCTCTGCCATAAATGCGGAAGCAGACCAGAATGTGGCTGCCTTTATGAAGAAAATGGAGGACACTGCCAAGCTTATAATGGGCAATGAGGACTATGCGAAATATGATCCTACTGATACGTCAAAGAGTGAATTTGCTGTGCTTAATGAGGAGAATGTTCTCACTGAGAGGCTTATAGAGCTTAGTACATTGGGCAACTATACTGATTTTGGCATTGTAAGCAGTAATGAACATAATGTAGGAAAGATAACCGATGGTACAAAGGATATATTTGACGATGAGATATACAAGAGAGTTTCCGACCTTATGGGTGACAGCAAGATAAAATGGTTCACGGGACAGGACGATAACTACAGACGAGTGTATTTCGCAGGCAGGATAAATGACGATCTTATTTTTATCTCCTCTGTGTTTTCAACGGAGTTTGATCTTGTTTTTCTGCCCTCTGACAATTATAGCGAGATAAATACCATGCTGTGTGATGACGATGGCAGGATAATCTATGCTAACGACGGAAAAAGTGTTGTCGGCGAAAAGCTCGATGAAAAGCTCTCTAAATTCCTTGAGGGAGGCACTGGCGTCACCGTTTCGGATATGACTACTATCTGTGCTATTGATGATTGCAGTGACGATTGGGTGGTCATTACTACCGTGGATATGTCAGACACTTTGCGTCACTATGTGAAAACAGGGCTTAAATGCCTTGGTATCTTTATTTGCTGCGCAGTCATATTTATTATGATATCTGCGGCAGCGGCGGCGGATAACGACCCGCAGAACGGGCCAAAGTTTGGAAAATATCCAAAGGTGGACGAAAATACAGGGCTTTTCACTGCGGAATATACCGAAAATAGCATTATGGATAAAATGGAAACTTGTATCTCAGGCTCGACTATCGCATTTATTATCGTGAAAATAACAAATCTGGAGCTTATAAGGCTCAACTATGGCGAGGAGATAGTGGCGGAAGCTGAGCGAAAGGTCGCCGAAATACTGGTGGAGAACCGCAAGGAGGGCGATATCTGCGGGATTTTCAGGGAGGGCGAGTTTGTTCTGTTTGCAGACCACACGAACTTTGACCTTGTGAGAGCCTATGGTAATGTGAGGGCTTATGTTAAAGAGCTTAACGATAAGCTGAAGGAATGTTGCCTTGACGATGACAGGGGCTACATAAAATGTGCAGTGGGTGCGTCGGTCTACCCTGAAACAAGCGATGATTATGATGAGCTTTACGAAATGGCAGAAAAAGCCTGCGAGAAAGCAGAACACAGTGAGGACGCAAGAGCGGTGGTATATGATAAAAAAGAGGAAGAGGTGAGCCGCAGTTGAGAACACGCATTGTAAGGTGTGCGGCTTTGACCGCTTCAGCGATCTGCACAGTGACTGTCATGACGGGCTGTGCATTGTTTGAAAGAAGAATGGAGCATAATGTAAAGACCGAGGTGTCCTTCTCGTGGTGGGGCAAGGACGCGCGTAACGAGTATACTCTCGACGGGCTTAAAGCCTATCAGAATAGCAATAAGAACGTTGTGGTAAGACCTGAGTATGCAGACTTTGACGGCTTCAAAACACGAATGGACGTGGAATTTTTCTCTGACACCACCGCAGATATCATGCAGTTAAACTACAGCTGGCTCTATGAATATTCTCCCGACGGCGAGGACTTTTATGACCTTAATGAGCTGTCGGAATACATAAATCTCTCAGCATTTGATGATGACAGCCTTTCATACGGCACAATAAACGGCAAGCTTAATGCCTTGCCTACCGGTACGAACTGTATAACCTTTTACTATAATAAGACGATGTATGACAGCTATGGTCTGAGCCTGCCTGAAAATTGGTCTGATCTTATAAATGCGGCAGAGGTCATGAAATCAGACGAGGTGTATCCTGTTGAAATGACGAAAAAGGCGGCTTATCTCAGCTCTGTGGCGTATGTGGAGCAGGTAACGGGAAGAAAAATGTTATCTGACAGCGGTGAGTTTCAGTATACCTCGGAGGACGTAAGGCTCATGCTCGCCTTTTATCAGGAAATGCTAAATAAAAAGGTCACAAAGCCTGCATGGGATTTCGATAGGAACGATCTTGAAAAGTGCCTGACGGCAGGTGTGGCCTCCTGGATATCAGACGCAGAGTATTACTGCGAGCCTGCTCAGAAGTTTGGATTTGACATCGTTATAGGCGACTATCCAAAGCATAAGCAGGCCGTGAGCAGCGGTTGGTATAAAAAGCCCACTAGCGTTTATGCCATAAAGAAAAATACCAAGTCCCCTGAGGAAGCTGCAAAGCTTCTTGACTATCTTGTGAACGGTGAGGAAATGGCTCTCCTGCAGGGCATGGGAAAGGGCGTGCCTGCATCAAAGGCGGCATTGGAAGCCCTTGAAGCGAGGGATATGCTTGACGGGATAGAGTATAAAGCCAACGAGAAAATGGCAAGCTCAGAGGAGCTTGAAATAATGTCCCCGAAGCTTGAAGATCAGGGGGTACTTGACCTTTTTATAAGCACCTCCGAGTCGCTTTATTATGGCAGGGCGGAGATAGAAAACGCTTCTGAAAATCTGTATAATAAGATGAAGAAATCATTCAAATAGTTAAATATGCGAAACAAATAGTGCAAATTGTATTCAAAAATGAATGAGAAGTGTACAGAGTACACAAAAATAACGAAACTGTTAAATAAGTCTTGACAATTTATTTGTTTTAAGATATAATTAAGAACGATGTAAGGTGATACATCATAAAACGGTGTGTGACAAAGTGTGTGACATGATTTCTTGTGAAAATGTCAACATAGTGTTACCAATCGTCAAAATGACCGATTGAAAATTAGTTTTTCGTCAAATTGAACAAAGTTGAGAAAAAATCCGAAAAACTATTGACATTTTGGACAAGATGATGTATACTTTAATCATGGTGATAAGGAGAACACAAAGAACTCCGAAAGCCACTTAATTATTGGAAAGTAGTTGCTTAAATCGGCTTGCAGCTCTTTTATAAACAAATTTATTTAATTTATTATGGAGGGATTTTCTATGAAGAAATCTAACAGAAAAGGTTTCACCCTTGTAGAGCTCGTAGTTGTTATCGCTATCATCGGTATCCTTGCAGCTATCCTCGTTCCTACAATGATGAACTATGTAAAGAAGTCAAAGCTCAAGACAGCTAACTCAAACGCTAAGCTCGTTTTCACAACTGTAAACAACGAAGCTGCTGATATGCTCGTTGAGGGTACATCAGTAACAAACACTGCTTCACAGAGCGGTGCAGTTGAGGTTAAGAGCTTGCAGAATACTAACACAGATGCAAAGTCAAAGCTTGCTAATGCAGTTTACAACGCACTCAAGGATAACGGCGACGGTGCTGGTTGGTGCCTCTACATGGTAAATGATGACGGTAGCGTTAATTTCGCTCAGTGGTGTGATGTTGAGTCTGCTTCTGGCTCAACAGGTGTTCTTGGTCAGTATCCTGATCCTTGCAAGGATGCAGATAAGGCTAACAAGGCATTCTCTTCTACAAAGATCTCTAGCTGGGGTTAATCTTAACTTTAACTTTGAATCTTCAAGAACCGCTCATTTGAGCGGTTCTTTTTTTGTCTGAAAATATATAAAATAGCCAATGAGAATAGATTGCCTTTGTGCAAATGGTAAAATTGAGTAATAAAGCTTGCCTTTTCCTTGACAAAATCGGGTAAATTTTGTATAATGTACTTGTCGAAATATTAAATGGGGATCAATATTTTGATGAAAGAATTGAGGGAAAGACATGAATAAAAAAGGCTTTACTTTGGTGGAGCTTGTGGTGGTTATTGCCATTATTGGCGTGCTTGCGGCTATTCTTGTGCCAACTATGATTAGTTATATCAGAAAAGCGAAGCTTAAAAGCGCAAACAGCAATGCAAAGATAGTGTTCAATACTGTAAATGCGGTCGTGACGGATATGCAATGTGAGGGCAAAGATATCGACGTCCAGTCATGTACGGCTGTGGTCGATTGCACCGCAGAGCCTGACGAATCCAAAAAGCTTGAAAAAGCCGTCCATGACGCACTTAACGTCAATGGTGACAATGCAGGCTATGCCTTTTGGATAGCAGGGGAGGACGGCAGATACAAGCTTGCACAGTGGTGTGATACAAGTTCGCCAAGGTCTAAAGGCATTGTAGGGCAGTATCCTGACCCTGTGAACAAACCTGACGATCTCCCTGAGAATTTC
>NZ_LARF01000080.1:0-2630 GCF_000980385.1 Ruminococcus sp. N15.MGS-57 | reverse complement strand
CTATCTCTCTTTTCTTTTTTCTTAATTTTGTCCAATATCTATTGTAGCACTACAAAGTAACAGTGCGAATTTCATAAAAACTATTGACATTTTGTATCAAACGTTTTATAATTATAAGGTGAATGTGTTCGTTATGGGTGTATTGTGCCCTGACGGCAGAAAAGCCTCTGGGCTTAATAAATTTATCAGGAGGATTAAAGGTGCGAAAAGTTAAAAAACCCGTGTTTTTTATCGTGCTTTTGTGTATAATTGCATTTGGATATCTCACTTATGCAGGAATACATACTCAGTACGGAGATATAAAAACAAGCTATATCAAGGGCGTTGAAGATATCCGCTGGGGTATCGATATTCAGGGTGGCGTAAATGCTACGTTTGAACCTGCCGATAATTACGACGCCACAAAGGAAGAAATGGACGCTGCAAAGGCTGTTATCGAGCAAAGACTTGTAAGCCTTAATATCACAGACAGCGAGGTCTATGTAGACTATAAGAAAAATAAGGTAATGGTTTCATTCCCATGGCAGGCTAACGAAGAAAGCTTTGACCCTGAGGATGCCGTTTCTGAGCTTGGCGAAACTGCAAAGCTTGTATTCAGAAAGGGTAAAGAAGAAAAAGGCGAGCAGGTGCTTACAGGAAATGACGTTAAAAAGGCTGAGGTAAGACAAACTCAGGACGAAACTACAGGAAATATCAAGTATGTAGTAAGCCTGACACTCAATAACAGCGGTAAAAAAGCTTTTGCTGACGCTACAACTGAGCTTGCCGGAAAAGGCTTTATCTCTATCTGGATGGACGATAAGTGCATTTCTGCACCAAGCGTAAATTCAGCTATCACTGACGGTGAGTGCGTTATCGAGGGCAACTTCACATACGATTCTGCAAAAGCTCTTTCAGATAAGATAAATGCAGGTTCTATCCCATTCGACCTTAAAACAACAAGCACGAACATCATTTCACCTACATTGGGTGAGGGTGCAAAAAATGCAATGGTCATCGCAGGACTTATCGCATTTATCGTTATCGCTGCATATATCATCGTTATCTATAAGCTGCCGGGCTTTGTTGCTTCTATCGCACTTATAGGTCAGGTAATAGGTTCTATTGCCTGCATCACAGGTTTCTTTGGAAATATCGACAGCTTTACGCTGACTATACCTGGTATCGCAGGTATTATCCTTTCTATCGGTATGGGCGTTGACGCTAACGTTATCACAGCCGAGAGAATAAAGGAAGAGCTTAACAACGGCAAAACACTTAACGGAGCTATCGAGCTTGGCTATAAGAGAGCGTGGAGCGCAGTATTCGACGGAAACATCACAGTAGTATTCGTTGCAATAATCCTTATGGGTGCATTCGGACCTACAGACAGCGTTTTCGGAACACTTCTCAGCCCTGTATTCTCAGTATTCGGCGCAAGCACAGCAGGTACTATCTATTCACTTGGATATACTCTCCTTGTAGGTATCCTCCTGAACTTTGTATTCGGTATCTTCTGTTCAAGACTTATGCTTTCGTCCCTCTCAAAGTTCAAGTGCTTTAAGAAACGCAAGCTTTACGGAGGTGCTGAAATAAATGAGTAAAGAAAGAAAGACCCTGAATGTTGTGGGTCACAGCAAGTTATTTTATTCCATATCATGCGCACTTATCGCAATTTTTATCATTCTTACATTCGTTATAGGTCTTAACGTGGCTATCGAGTTCAAAGGCGGTACAGTTTTGACTTATACATATGAGGGCGATATAAAGACTTCTGACGTTTCAAATACCGTTTCTGACAGTATCGGAGATAAATGTACAGTAACTCTTGGCGAAAACACAGGAAACGCAGGAAAGACAGTAGAGATAAAATTCTCATCAACAAAGGGTATAAGCGATGATAAGCAGAACACCCTGAAAACAGCCCTTGAAAAGGACTTTCCTGATAATAACATAGAAGTTTATGAGTCAAACGACGTTGCAGCTTCAAGCGGTATGAACTTCTTCTTCAAGTGCCTTGCTGCTTGCGCACTGGCAATGGTCATCACTATCATTTATATCGGATTCAGATTTAAAAAGATAGGCGGTATCTCAGCAGGTGTGTTCTCAGTAGTTGCCCTTGCACACGATATGTGCATGGTTTATGGCTGCTTTGTAATATGCAGATTTGACATCAACGCAAACTTTATGGCAGTTTTGCTGACTATCCTTGGATATTCTATCAACGCAACTATCATCATTTACGACAGAATCAGAGAGAATGAAAATCTCCTTGGCAACAAAATGGAGCTTGAGGATCTTGTAAACCTCTCTATCACACAGACAATGGGACGTTCTATCCATACAACTGTTACAACAGTTCTTGCTATGGCTACAGTTTGTATCGTCTGCATAATCTGTGGAGTAACATCTATCCTGAGCTTTGCTTTCCCACTTATCATCGGTATGATATCAGGTGTTTATTCTTCTAACTGTATCGCACCTACACTGTGGGTACATTGGAAAAAACATCAGGCAAAGAAGTCACATTCAGGTTCAAAAACAGGCAGCACAAAGAAAAAGGCTTCAAGAAGATAAAATTTTATGGACGGTATGTTGTGACCCGCCCCCTGTCAAGTAGACAGCGCAAAAAACAAAAATATTCTATGTTG
>NZ_LARF01000010.1:0-49540 GCF_000980385.1 Ruminococcus sp. N15.MGS-57 | reverse complement strand
AGGGACTCCACACTTCCGTCCCAGCGTTTCAGCCAGAAATATATATATGAACGTGATTTATTGTATTTTCTGCTCGCTCGGCTCACTCCATATTTCTTTGCGTAATTCATTAAGGATTGACGAAACTTCATATCTTGTGTTATACTATTCATGAGAGATAGGCTTCCTTTCTGATTTGAATTTGGTGTGGTAACTTTATTTTATCAGATTTTTGTCTATCTCTCTTTTCTTTTTTCTTAATTTTGTCCAATATCTATTGTAGCACTACAACCGTTACTTTTTTATTAATAGATAATACTTGAAATCTTCGGGATAATATAGTATAATAATTTTACATGTTGTTATCCTGATAGGAAAACTCAGGCAGAAGGAATGGTGATAGTATGAAAAAAGGAGTTATCTCTGTGAACTCAAATGCAGAGAAAACTATTATCGCAATGACGATATCCGTTGTTCTTGCCATTATTTTTGACGGCAAAAAGAAAAAGCCTGCAAAGCGCAAAAACTTTGCTCAGCGTGTTTCAAAGCACTATAAAACTATCGACAATATAATGCTTATGACAGTTGCAAAGGACGTCAAGAAAAAAGAGCAGGAACGTGCGGCTCTTAAAAAGAAAAATTCATACAAGACCAAGCTCCGTGACCTTGAGATACAAGACGCTGAGTTTATTGAACTGTAGGTGATATCATGACGGAATATTTCAAGCGTTACCGCAGTTTTGTTGCAAGCTGTCTTGAGGATAAAGACTGCGACTTTGCAAAGCTCCTTGATTATCACAAAGAACATATCGCTTTTTTTCAGCACGAACGGCTGATACATCTTATCGTGACGGTGCTTTTTGCACTTTGTACTGTCATGACGTTCATTGCCATTGCAGTTTGGCAGGTCATGATACTCATACCCCTTGCCATTGCGTTTCTCGTACTGCTTGTGCCTTATATAAAGCACTACTATTTTCTTGAAAATCAGACTCAGCTTCTTTATAAGGACTATGACAAAATATACAGACGAGTACATAATTTTGGACTTGACAACGAGAAAGGCGTGAAATAATGGAGTACACAAAATACACCAAGGAGCAGTGGAAAGGCAGCGTCATAACCTCTCCCCTGCCACCTACTCTCGTTACCTGCGGCAGTATGGATAAACCCAATGTGTTCACAGTTGCGTGGACAGGTATTCTCTGCACTCAGCCGCCAGTTACCTACATCTCCGTCAGACCTGAGAGATATTCCCACGAGCTTATCACTCAAAGCGGTGAGTTCGTCATAAATCTGCCGACCAGAGAGCTTGTGAAAGCTGTGGATTGGTGCGGTGTGAAAACCGGCAGAAAAGTGGATAAGTTCAAGGAAATGCGCCTTACCGCAGAGCCGTCTGCAAAGGTATCGGCACCTTTGCTGGCCCAGTCCCCTGTGAATATCGAGTGCAAAGTAAGAGAAGTCGTGAGCCTTGGTACACATGATATGTTCATTGCTGACATTGTGGGGCTTGACGTTGCAAAAGAATTGCTTGACGAAAAAGGAAAGCTTTGCCTTGACAAAGCGGGGCTTCTTGCCTACGCTCACGGAGAGTATTACGGACTTGGCAAAAAGCTTGGCACGTTCGGCTACTCAGTAAGGAAAAAGAAAAACAACAAAAATATCAGAAAAGGAAAATAGAGTTATGAAAAAAATTCTCACAGCCGCAGTTGCGCTGGCTGTATGCTATAGGCTCAGACCTATCAAAGCGTACGCATGGAGCGGCACTACTCACGAGGACATTGTGAAAAAATCACTTGCACTTCTGGAAAAGGAGAAAAAGCAGAAGCAGGTGACATTCTATAAAGACTATCACAGCGAGATACTCAAGGGCTGCACACAGCCTGACGAGGAAAACGATATGGACAAAGGTCATGGCAAGCATTATTACTCCTGCGTTAATCCAAAGGGCAAGGAGCTTCCTGAAACTAACGGCTATTACCGCAACCGCTTTGGTGACCTTGCAGTGAGCGCAAGAACTTGCCTCGAAGAAAACTACACCGCCGCAGTATCTCTTTACAAAAGCGGTGACATAAAAAACGCCATGCGTGTTCTCGGCAGAGCCGCACATTTTATTTCAGACATGGGCTGCACTGTTCACGTTGCAAACATGAAATATCAGGACAAGGCAAACAACGTGCATTACGCTTTTGAGAAGCACGTTTCCACCACCTGCACAAGACACACAGCCGACAGCTTCGACAAGCGTCTGCTGAAATACTACGGCAAGGATAACTTTGGCGAGGCTTCAAACAAGCTTGTAAAATACGCAGGCAAGTTCGTTGACACCATTTCTCACCTTGACCCAAGAGCTTTTGATGACGTTGCAAAGAACACTCTGCCTGTCACACAGCAGAATGTCACAGCGCTTCTTCTAAAATTCTATGACGATTGCACCTCTGACGCAGGGAATTACATACTTGACGGCAAGGCATACACATTCAAAAACGAGATATCAGGTCTTGTACTCACTGTTACCCCAAAGGGATTGCAGCTTGAAAAACCTGACAAGGAGCTTGAACAGAAGCTGACGGTCTGTCTTACAGCGGACGGCACATTCGGTTTGAAGATAGGCGACGGCGGATATGTAAACGCTTCATGCAAAGGCTATGACTATCTGAAAATAGACGGCAAGCCTGTTCAGTTCAGGGTCACTGCGCTGGGAAAAAGACGTTTCAGAATATCCACTGAGTCCACAGACTATGTAAAGGTGCTTGCAAACTCAAAGGGCGGAAAGCTCTCATTTGCTGACCTTGAGCCTGAAAACTCAGCTCAGATTTGGATACTTAACTAAAGATCACAACACAAAAAAGGCAGACTCATCGTCTGCCTTTTTTTACTGCAAATTATGTTTGCGTGTTATTATAAAATTAGTCAACAGGAAATATGCCAAAATATATGCGAACTGATACATTGTCATAAACACAAGTCTTAGGTTGAATGCCACTTCCGTATCGGGCAAGCGTGACGTTGGCATAAAGAGCATATTCCACAGAGAAAGGTCGCCTGCCAGATTGCTTATCATCGAGGATAACATATTGCAAGCGAAGATTATGGCAAAGCCTACAAGAACTTTGTGCTTGAAACAGTTTGAAAGGGAGATAACAAAATATAAGAATATCTGCAAGCCTGCAAACAGCGTCAGAGTATACAGGCATATCAGAAACGAAGTGAGCGGTTCTTCAGCAAAGCCGTTGCCAAATGCGTTTATAAAATCTCCCACAGAGTCAAGATACTCTGTTGGGTCGATAAGCAACAGCGAAAGCACAAAAACGATCATGCTTGCCGCCGACCATATAACAGAAGAAATGAACTTTGTGAAAATATGATAATATGGCTTGACAGGTATTGTCAGCATAAGATAGCCCTCGTCAGTGAAAAGGGTCTTGTGAAAGTTTGTCAACGATATGGTAAAACCCACAGTGAACAAAGCCCCCACGGCAATACCATAGGCAATGCTCACAACAATGAATATCATCAGAAAATTAGGGCTTTTAACGCTCTCACCGTAACGAAGCATAAGAGAAAATATCAGTGCAACTATCATATATCCCACCACAAGAGGGAAAAACTTTCTTGCCGAGCGTTTAAGCTCATATTTCAAAAGCTTGCCTAACATCTGTACACCTCCCTGAAAAGCTGATCCACAGACTTGCCGGTTTCGTTATGGATAGCGTCAACAGATTTATGCAACCTTAGCATACCATTTTGTATCATTACTACGTCGTCAAGGACAGGTTCGATATCTGCAATAAGGTGGGTGGAAATTACCACAGCCGCCCGCTCGTTGTAATTTGAGATTATGGTGTTGAGGATATAATCTCTCGCCGCAGGATCAACGCCTGCAATTGGCTCATCAAGAAGATAAACGTCAGCCTCACGGCTCATAACAAGACAAAGTTGCACCTTTTCTTTTGTGCCCTTTGACATTGTCTTGAACTTTGACGCAGGGTTTATCCCCAGCCTGTTCATCATATCCTGAGCCTTTGCTACATTGAAATTGCTGTAAAAATCCTGAAAAAACCTGAGCATCTCATTTACTTTCATATCGTCAGGTATGAAATTTCTGTCAGGCAGATAGGAAACCACTTTTTTAGTTTCCACGCCAATAGGCATTCCGCATATGAGTATATCCCCTGCCGTAGGTTTTATAAGTCCACAGCAAAGCTTGATAAATGTTGTTTTTCCGCTTCCGTTCGGCCCTAGCAGACCGATAATTTTACCCCTCTCCAGCGCAAGGTCAAGATTGCTCAGCGCTGTAAAGCTTCCATACTGCTTTGTAAGCCCATAAGTCTGCAAAACAGTTTCCATGCTGTCCCCTCCTTTGTAGCAAAAAGCAGCAAGACTTTAACACGCCTTGCTGCCGCATTATTATCTTTCTTCACAAATAAGCTTGATCGCAGTTCTTTCCTCACCGTCGATCAAAACGCTTGCAAATGCAGGGATACAAATAAGATCAATGCCCAATGGTGCAAGATAGCCCCTTGCGATTGCTATAGCCTTGATCGCCTGATTGGCTGCGCCTGCGCCCACTGCCTGTACCTCAACTGCACCGCTGTCACGGATAACGCCCGAAACTGCTCCTGCCACCGAATTAGGGACAGACCTTGAAGAAACCTTTAGAATTTCCACTTGAATACCTCCATAAGTAAATTCAAAGAATTTACCCCACTTATTATACAAACTATATTATACTACATACATAATAAAATTTCAAGCTTTATTAATACTTTTCGTTATTATCGCTTAATAACACGCTGTATATTTGTTGCTTTTCCCGATTTTTCATCAAATTTTACCACAACTCCGTTTATAAAGCAATCATTGGTGCTTTCTGAAAACCTCACAGGGGTGCGATATTTGAACTTATTTATGACTATATCACTGTCTACCCCAAGTACGGAAAGCTCAGGGCCTGTCATTCCAACATCGGTGATATAGGCGGTATGTCCGCCTAAGATCGTTTCATCAGCCGTCTGAACATGGGTATGAGTGCCAAGCACAGCAGTGCATCGTTTTTGCAGATAAAAGCCCATAGCCTTTTTCTCAGAAGTTGCCTCCGCATGAAAATCAACGATTATATTAGGCGTATCGATGCTTTCAAGAAGCTTGTCAACATAGTTGAAAGGATTTTCCACGGCTTCCATATACATCGTTCCCATAAGATTTACCACTGCAATTTTATAAGGACACATATCGATATAAGTCACTCCATGACCCATAACGCCCTCAGGGTAATTGGCAGGTCTTAAAAGTTGCTCGTTTGTGTCATAAAGCTCCTCAGCCTCACGTCGTCTGAAAGAATGATTTCCTGTCGTTACAACGTCAGCCCCCATGTTGAGAAGCTGTCTGTAAGACTGCGGTGTGATACCATTGCCCTGAGCAGAATTTTCACCGTTCACTACGGTCACATCTATATCATATTCACGCTTCAGCTTATACATTCTGCTTTCAAGAAAATCGCAGCCGCTTTGTCCCACAACATCTCCGATAAAAAGTAAATTCATTTGCTATCTCCGTTCTATACTGCATTTTACAGTTACCCTTATTATACACTATCCTTACTGCAAAATCAAGCAGACATCACAAAAAAATCAGACGCTTTTACACGTCTGATCTTTCATATCAATTATCGTCAACTGAAATATCATCAACTATCTCAGGAGTATCCTGGATTTCTGGTGTTTTATCAGGTTCGCCCATGAACTCGCTCTCTGTAAGCTCGCCATTCATAAGCTTCTCAAATGTTGCACCGTCAACCTTTTCATATTTCATAAGATACTTAGCCACAACATGAAGCTTATCCATATGCTCGTTGAGTATCTTTTCAGCGTCAGTAAATGCACTTTCAATAAGAGTTCTTATCTCATTATCGATCTCAGCCGCAACGTTATCGGAATAGCTTGGCGTATTAGTGTAATCCCTGCCAAGAAATACTTCATGATCGCCCTGACCGTATACAACTGGACCAAGATTGTCACTGAAGCCGTAGCGTGTTACCATGTTTCTAGCTGTGGAAGTAGCTCTCTCAAGGTCATTTGAAGCGCCTGTTGAGATGTCGTCAAGGATCAGCTTTTCAGCAACACGTCCGCCAAGAAGAACCACGATATTTTCGTACATCTCGTTCTTGCTAACATAAGATTTATCCTTGACAGGCAGGCTCATTGTGAAACCGCCAGCCTGACCTCTAGGTATGATAGATACCTGATGAACTTTATCTTGTGATTTGCTGTAGTATGTGCAGAGTGCATGACCGCCCTCGTGATAAGCGGTAAGCTTCTTTTCGTCCTCTGTGATGACCTTAGACTTTTTCTCAGGACCTGCCACAACCTTGATAGAAGCTTCCTCAAGCTCATCTTTGGTGATAGCCTTTTTATTCTTTCTTGCCGCAAGGAGCGAAGCCTCGTTCACAAGGTTTTCAAGGTCTGCACCTGTAAAGCCTACAGTTGATTTAGCAATAGTTTCAAGGTCAACGTCAGGAGCGAGCGGCTTGTTTCTTGTGTGAACTTTCAGTATAGCTTCTCTGCCCTTAACGTCAGGATAGCCCACAAGTATCTGTCGGTCAAATCTGCCCGGACGAAGAAGTGCAGGGTCAAGTATATCACGTCTGTTTGTTGCAGCCATAACAATAACAGAATCGTTATCCTCAAAGCCGTCCATTTCAACAAGAAGCTGGTTAAGGGTCTGCTCACGCTCGTCATGACCGCCGCCAAGGCCTGCGCCTCTCTGTCTGCCCACTGCGTCGATCTCGTCTATAAAGATGATAGCAGGAGCGTTTTTCTTAGCCTGTTCAAAAAGATCTCTTACTCTTGAAGCACCGACGCCCACGAACATCTCAACGAAGTCAGAGCCTGAGATAGAGAAGAACGGAACTTTTGCTTCGCCTGCAACCGCTCTTGCGAGAAGCGTTTTACCTGTACCCGGAGGGCCGAGGAGCAGAACGCCCTTAGGTATTCTCGCACCGATCTCGGTATACTTCTTATTATCACGGAGAAAATCAACGATCTCCTTAAGTTCTTCCTTTTCCTCATCTGCACCCGCAACATCATCAAAGGTAGCTTTCTTGCTGCTTGGTGCCATTTTGGCATTTGTTTTTCTGAAAGATGACATCTTTCCGCCACCTGCATTCTTCATCATGAACACAAAAAAGAATATCATAACGCCCAGCATAAGCAGCGTCGGTATCAGATTAAGCCAGAAGCTGTTATCCGATATCGGTATAAGATTATACTGCAAAGGATCGTCCGGATTTTCAGTATTATATTTCTTACGATAGTTCTCAGCGTCCTCACCGCCAAGGACTTCATTTGCAAACAGTGAAACATTTGGAACTGTATAACTATATACCTTATCCTCGCCCTTGAGCTTATACTTAAGCTGTCCGGAGCCAAGGTCAAGCTCAAACTGTGACACGTTCAGGCTGTCAAACTGTTCCATTATCTCCGAATATTTTTTGTCGGAAGATTTTGTGCTCATGCTTGTTAGCATATAGACCAATCCGCAGATTATGGCAACCGATACCAGCAGATAGATCAACAGGGTCTTTCCATTATTATTGTTTTTCAATCGATCACAACCTTTTGTTCTGTATTATATTTGGCTCCTTATTCGGAAACTATACCGATAAAAGGAAGATTTCTATATCTCTCATCATAATCAAGACCACAGCCAACAACGAATTTGTCCTCGATCTCATAGCATTTGAAATCAGGTGTTATGTCTGCAACACGTCTTGACGGCTTATCAAGCATAACAGCTATCTTAACACTTGGCGCACCCATTGACGCAAACTTCTTTTTTAACTCGCAAAGCGTTCTTCCTGTGTCGAGAATATCCTCAACCAATAAAACGTCCCACTCTCTCAGGTCAAGACCCATAAAATCATGATCTCCTGAAATTGAAACATTTCCTGTTGAGCTTGTGCCAACATAACTCTTTGCAGTAATAAAAGCGATCTGCATATCGTTGTCGATACTTCTTACAAGATCAGCAGTAAACACGAACGCTCCCTTAAGAACGCACACAACAAGGAGCTTTTTTCCTTTATACTCTTCAGTTATCTCTGCTCCAAGCTTTTTCACAGACAATGCAAGCTCTTCCTCAGAATAAAGAACCGATATATTGTTCATTAACTAACAACCTCTCTGATTATATATTATCAATGTGACAGAAAAGTGAAAAAATACAAGTTCACACAAAAAACTTTTCAGCTTAGGGTGATATTCATCTCACTTTATGGTAAAAGCCAATATTTTAACGGTTTCAGAGTCTATCTTCACCCTTTCAGCCGCACCGCTTCCTTCAACGAAAACAACGCCCTGACTATCTTTTAGGATAACGGCACTGCTCCTGTCCTCAAGTCTGAAGGACTTGTTCACCAGCTTTCGCACATCGCTGTCAAAATCTCTGTTCACTAGGCGTATCTTCTCGCCCTCTCTGCGATTTTCGACAACAATCTCACCCTTTATTTTATCATAATCCAGGCAACAGTTTGCAAACTTTTTATGAACATTTGCGATTTTTCCGTCAAAAGGATAGAATTTGAACTCTATCTCCTTATTGCCGAACTGATAAACGCCCTCGTCGCTCACCTTAACGCTCCTGAGAGTGCTGTTTTCAAGCATCTCGCCCTTTGCAAAGCTGAGCACACCTTTTGAGCAGACCGCAAAGACTCCGCCCTTGATGTTCGCCTTGCCAACGTCAAGTATCAGCCTGTCGATATCCTTGATACTGTCATGGCTCACAGTAAGCCCCTCTTTCTCAAGAATGTGCATTATTGCACGACGGCGTACACTTTCGTGGAGCTGTCTTAGACACAATGCGTCATAGCCCTTTGGCAAGACCGCTTTCTCAAAGGCTTCAAGCCCCTGATTTTCAAGATAGTCACTGTCTGTTCTAAGCCTGTCAGCTGTCATGGAATATGAGCCAAAAAGCGAACTGTTAAGCTCCGCAAGCCTTGGCACAACAAGGTGGCGAATCTTATTTCTGGTATAATCGTCAGTAAGATTTGTGGAGTCAGTAACAAAGTCCTGTCCTCTCTCTTTGAGAAAGCCCTCTATTTCCTGACGAGTACAATTTATAAGCGGTCTTATGATATTTCCCCTCACAGGCGGTATTCCGCAAATACCTTTCAGACCTGTACCTCTTGCGAGGTTGAATATGGCAGTTTCAAGGCAATCTGAAAGACTGTGTGCTGTGCATATCTTGTCTGCACCGATACTGTCGAAAAAGTCATATCTAAGCTTTCTTGCCCCCTCCTCAGTGGATACAGAATGTTCCTTGCAATAACCCACAACATCGGCATGAAACACCTTCAGCTCGACCCCAAGCTTCTCGCAAAGCTTTTCACAAAAATGCTGATCTCTGTCGCTTTCCTCCCCACGGAGGTGGTGATTGACATGACAAGCGCACACATGATAGCCCAGCTCATATAAACACAAAAGGAGCGTAACGCTGTCGGCGCCTCCTGAGAGGCACACGAGCAAGCGTTCGCTCTTATTTGCCATATTAAATTTCTCTATGGTAGAAGCTACCTTTACAAGAAAATTATTCATCATCTCTCCTGAAATCAAGACCTCTGAACAGCGTATATTCGCCTATCCAGCCAAGCTGCACCT
The DNA here is from genome assembly GCF_000980385.1 of Ruminococcus sp. N15.MGS-57. Taxonomy (NCBI): domain Bacteria; kingdom Bacillati; phylum Bacillota; class Clostridia; order Eubacteriales; family Oscillospiraceae; genus Ruminococcus; species Ruminococcus sp. N15.MGS-57. The sequence continues at coordinate 39,905 of NZ_LARF01000010.1, read as the reverse complement.
TATCTGTCTGTCCGTGACGGTTTTTCGCAACTATACACTCAGCCACAGACTTGTCGCCCTCATCGCTGTAGTAAGCGTCACGATAGAGGAACATGATGATATCAGCGTCCTGCTCGATAGAACCTGATTCTCGCAGGTCTGAAAGGATAGGTCTTTTATCGTCACGCTTCTCTGAGCTACGGGAAAGCTGTGAAAGTGCGATAACAGGCACATTAAGCTCCTTAGCCATAAGCTTCAATGAACGTGTTATCTCAGACACCGCCTCAACACGGCTGGCGTTTTTATTTGCTGATTGCATGAGCTGTATGTAGTCGATGACCACAAGTCCAAGATTTCTCATTCTTCTGAGCTTTGCTTTCATCTGCGGCACTGTACAGCCTGCACCGTCATCAAAATATATAGGAAGCTGTGACAGCGTATCTGCCGCACCTGCTATCTTCTCCCAATCGGAAGGCTCAAGATTGCCCGACCTAAGCAGGGTATTATTAACAAGTGCCTCTGAAGCGAGCATACGGGACACGAGCTGTTCCTTACCCATTTCGAGAGAGAATATAACAACGTCACGCTTTGTCGCCTTGCAGGTATTCACCGCAATATTAAGTGCAAATGCAGATTTTCCCATTGCAGGACGTGCAGCGATAATGATAAGGTCAGTTCTGTTAAGACCTGTTGTGATTGCGTCAAGCTGGCCAAAGCCTGTCTTTGCGCCAAGATGTTCGCCTGCGTCAGGACCTGATATCTCCTGCAAATGCTCGAATGTATCAACGATAACGTCGCTTATTCGTGTAAGACCCTGAACATCTCTGCCCTGTCTTATCTCAAATATAGACTGCTCGGCAGCGTCAAGCTGCGTCTGAGAATCCTCACCGCCGTCATATGCCTTTTCAAGGATCTGATTAGCGGCATTTATAAGCGACCTTACCCTTGCTTTTTCCTCAATTATCTTGCAATAACTCTCGATATTATCCGTTGACGGCACCATTTCCATAATACCAAGAAGATAATTCTTAGCCATTGCAGACGTTTCAAAAACACCCATTGTGACGGCTTCATTAATTACCGTGATAAGGTCCTCTTTGCTGCCTGTGGTGAACATTCTCACTATTATGGTGAAAAGCTGCTGGTGCTGTGGACGATAAAAGCTTTCAGGCTTTAGTATCTCAATGACCTTCGGAAGCACCGAAGGATCACGAAGAACTCCTCCCAGAACGGCTTCCTCAGCCTCCTGAGAAAAAGGCAGTTCCCTACCAAGGGTCGCTCCTGTGGTAAGCCCACGGAAATTATCAGCCATGATTACTCCTCAACGACCTTTACTTTAATGCTGCATGATACACCATGAGTAAGCTTTATCTGTGCAGTATAGTCACCGAAAGCCTTTATCTCGGCTGTAAGATTTATCTTCTTCTTCTCGATAACAACGCCATACTGAGCCTTGAGGCAATCTGAAATAACGTTTGCTGTAACTGCGCCAAAGAGCTTTCCGCCCTGACCTGCCTTAGCCTTTACCAGAACTTCCTTATCCTTTATTTTCTCTGCGATAGCTTTATTGTCGGCTGTTTCAACATCTATCTTGTGCTGAGCGGAAGCCTTTTTGCCTGCAAGGTCATTAAGGTTTTTAGCTGTAGCTTCAAGTGCAAGACCCTTTCCGATAAGAAAATTTCTTGCATATCCGTCTGCAACGTTGATGATATCTCCCTGCTTGCCTGAACCCTTTACATCTTTTAACAAAATAACTTTCATATTATTCACTCTGCCTTTCTTTTTTTATTCCTGCGAATTATTTTCCCAGTATTCGTCAATGGCGTCTGCAAGGCGTTTTCTCGCCTCATTCATTGAACAGTTGAGCTGAGTTGCCGCCATAGTAAGATGACCGCCGCCGCCCAAAGACTCCATGACTATCTGCACATTACAAGCACCCATGCTTCGTGCAGAGATATTTATCACACCGTTCGTTTCATAGATAACGAACGAAGCTTTTACGCCTGTTATACCAAGCAGCTCGTCTGCCGCCTGTGAAGCCGCTATTCTTATTTCAGAGAAGCTTTCCTCTGTATAAGCCACTGCGCACTCTTTATAAAGGTGAGCACTGTTTATAAGCGACGATTTTTGATGATAAGTCTCGATAGAGTTTGCAAAAAGCTTTTTGACAGCTATGGTATCAGCGCCCTTTTTCTTCAAAAATGCTGCCGCTTCAAAAGTGCTTACGCCTGTTTTCATAATGAAATTCTTTGTATCCAGCATTATTCCCGCAAGCAGAGCTTCCGCCGCATGGACTGTGATATTGGAATCCTCGCCGAAATACTCGATAAGAGCCGTCACAAGCTCGCAGGCCGATGATGCGTTAGGCTCTAAGAACGACATTATAGTCGGCTCGATACCGTTCACCATTCTTCTGTGGTGGTCGATAACTACCACATTTTTCGCCCTTGCAAGTATCTCCTTTGACTCCACCAGTGCAGGGTTATGGGTATCAGTTACCACAAGAAGCGTGTTATCGTCAAGTCTTTCAAGACCCTCCTGAGGGGTTATGTAATAATGCTCTGACTCGTTTTCGTTTATGTAATTTATAAGCGTTTTCGACAAATTCTGCTCAGGGTCTACCACAACGTAAGCTTCTTTTACCATGTTTCTGATAGCACAGCAGAAGCCTGTTGCAGAGCCTACGCTGTCAAGGTCGCCAAATCGGTGACCCATTATAAGCACCTTATCGTGGTTGCAGATAAGCTCCAGCATAGCCTTTGCCACCATACGGATACGGGTCTTATTGTTCTTGTCAGGTGCAGAAGAAATGCCGCCGAAGAACTTGAACTCACCGTCCTCCTTGACAGCCGCCTGATCTCCGCCACGTCCAAGGCACATTTCGAGAGCCTGCTTTGCAAACTTCTCGCTCTCCGCAAGGTTTGCACCATCTCTGCCCACACCTATGGACAATGTAAGGTTAGAACGCTCGCCAACGGCTATTTTTCTTGCCTGCTCGAGTATCTTAAATCTCTGCTCGATTATAGGTGCAAGGTGGCGTTCCTCCATATAAACATAGAACTTGTCGCTTGCTACTTTCTTCGACACCGCAGTAGTATTCTCCAAAAATTCCTCTATGAGCTTTTCTATCTCAACAACCACGTGAGCCTTTTCGCTCTCTCTGATATTTGACATAAGCTCGTCAAAGTTGTCGATAGTTATGATTATTACCGCTTTGTGGGACATTCTGAACTCATATTCAAGCTCCACATAATCGGTAACGTCATTGAAATAGACCATTGAAAGCTCACCGTTCACATCGGTGTGTATAGCCTTCGCCTTATAAAAATGGGCGTTTATGCACACAAGGTCGCCGTCAGAGGAATATATCTTGTCCATATCAATGTTCATAAGCTCAGTGAGGTCAATGCCGTAAGCCTCTTCCTCAGAGTAGACCTGTCTGCCAAAAAGTCTGTTATACCACACGATGACGTTTTCGCTGTCGATTATTATAGCAGGAGCAGGAAAATTCAGGAGAGAATCTCTCTCCGTCTTTGAGATCATCGTGGAAAGCTTTGCCACATACTTACGAGTGTGATTGTGGAAAACCACTTCTTCAAGCACCCACAATACAGCCGCCGCCACAGACACTAGGATAAGCACACTGCCCGACTCTCTGTGAGACGGAGTAGAATGCAGCATAAAAGCGCCTATAAGTGACGAAAGCATGGTAACGCACACTGTTATTCTTATTATGATCTGTAATCCGTTGTTACTTTTCATTTTAAAGCTCCTGCATTTCTATAAACAACCGCACTGTTGTCAGGCGGTCATAATTCCATTATTATCGGCAAAATCATAGGACTTCTCTTTGTCTTTGTGAAGATAAAGTCCGAAAGATTGTCCTTCATTCTGCCCTTTATGGTATTCCAATCCTTCATATTTCTGTCAAGACAATCCTGAAGTGTTTCAGTAAGAAGCTTCTGAGCTTCGGTCATAAGCTCCTCGCTCTCTCTTACATACACAAAGCCTCTTGAAACCACGTCAGGCCCTGCAAGGATATCTCCCGAAGCCCTGTCGATAGTTGCCACGGCAATGATAAGTCCGTCCTGAGCAAGATGTTTTCTGTCACGGAGAACTATTGCGCCAACGTCGCCAACGCCAAGACCGTCCACAAGTACCTTGCCCGCAGGCACTTGTCCTGTTATCTTCATGTCAACGCCGTCTGTTTCGATAACGTTGCCTATATCAGCAATGATTATATTGCTCTCAGGGATTCCCACAGAAAGCGCCGTATCTCTGTGCTTCATAAGATGTTTATACTCACCGTGTACAGGGATAAAGAATTTTGGCTTTGTGATAGAAAGCAACAATTTCTGCTCTTCCTGACAAGCGTGTCCTGAAACGTGCACCTCGTACATTGACTCGTATATTACCTCTGCACCCAATCTCATAAGGTCATTTACTACCTTTGTGACATACTTCTCATTTCCCGGAATAGGGTTTGCGGAGATTATGATAAAGTCCATAGGAGTGATAGTAACGTTCCTATGCTCGTTTGCCGACATTCTTGTAAGCGCCGACATAGGCTCACCCTGACTTCCCGTTGTGACGATGACCATTTTTTCAGGTGCATATCTCGATATAGTGTCGATATCCACAAGCACACCGTCAGGCACTTTAAGATAGCCAAGCTCGATGCCCTTTGAGATAACATTCACCATACTTCTGCCTGACACAGCCACTTTTCTGCCGTGTGTGACAGCGTTATTTATTATCTGCTGAACTCTGTGAACGTTTGAAGCGAAAGTGGCAATGATTATCCTCTTGCCCTCAGCCTTGTTGAAAAGCTTCACAAAGCTTTCGCCAACCTTGCGCTCGCTCATGGTATAGCCGGGTCTTTCAGCGTTTGTAGAGTCAGCCATAAGAGCCAAAACGCCCTTGTTTCCAAGCTCTGCAAATCTAGGCAGGTCGATTATACCGCCCTCGATAGGTGTATAGTCTACCTTAAAGTCGCCAGTATGGATAAGCACACCAGCAGGGGTATGGATAGCCATTCCCACAGCATCAGGGATAGAGTGATTTACTCTTATAAACTCCACCGCCATACAGCCAAGCTTAACTGTCTGTCTTGGCGTTACAACGTTGAGTTTTACAGTTCCTAGAAGTCCATGCTCTTTCAGCTTGCCCTCAACAAGACCAAGCGTAAGCCTTGTGCCGTAAACAGGCACGTTGAATTTTTTTAGAAAATACGGCAGACCGCCTATATGATCCTCATGACCATGTGTAAGCACAACGCCCCTGAGCTTTTCCTGATTTTTCTCGACGTATGAGAAATCAGGGATAACGATATCAACGCCCGGCATTTCACTGTCAGGGAATGCCAGACCGCAGTCGATAACGAACATATCGTTTGAACACTCGATAACGGTGAAATTCTTGCCTATCTCGTTAAGACCGCCAAGAGGGATTATCTTCACAGGCGTTCTTCTTACAGGCTCTTTCACTCTGTTCGCCGCAGGTCTTGGACGTCTTTGCTGAGTATTCTGCGGTTTTCTCTGTGGAGTTTCATTTCTCGGCTGAAGCGTTTTTTTCACACTGCCCGAAGCTCTCTGACTTTTTACACGGTCAAGCTCTTTTGAAGCCTGAGCCAGAGGTATCTCGCTCTTATTCTGTTTTTTTCTGAAAAAACGTTTTTGTGTAGGATTTTTTACTGTGTTGTTCTTTTCGTTCATAAAATAATGTACTTTGCCCTGCTGTACTCCGCTTTTAAGCCTTCAAAGGCACAAAATGCCGCAAAAAAGCAGCACAAACATACGGCAGGAGCAATTATCTCCTTCCTGCTGCATTTTATCATGCTCAAATAATATTCGATTTTTCCGTTTAGATTCAATATACCGCTGCGTTTGGGCTTTATTATCATGTGCTGTCAAAAACGCTTAAAGCCTCAAAGAAAGACAAAATGGTGTGATGAACGCAGTTTAAATACAGCGGCATGAGCCGCCTTTGTCCGAACAAAAATATCTGATTATATTGTACTCCATTTTCGTCTCAATGTCAATAGCAATTTATTACATTTATTTGAATATGCCCTTTATCCTGCTTGTTATATCCTCGCAAAAGGCAGCCGCCTGCTCGCAGCTCACGCTTTCTGCAAACACTGTTATACCTTTTTTATCCCTCAGCGGTCTGATAACTGCGTGTGTCTTGCCCATTGTTATCTCTCCCTCTACCGAACAGCCAAGCTCTGAAAATATCTTTTCCTTGTTTTCACGGCTCATTGTTATGCCCACAAATCGGCTTGAAGTGTATGCGTCAGGCACATCACAGAGAGCTTTTTGTAGCGTTATCCCCTGCTCTGACAGATAAGACGTTACCGCTGACGCAAGGTAAAGTCCGTCATAGGCAAACATATTATGGGTTGAAACGGCAACGTCCTTTGCTATGTCAGCATTGTTTTCGTATCGGTAAAGCCTGCCACAGTGGACTTCAGCAGTGGCATCGGCATTAGAGGGGAAATTCTCAGGCAATGCCACCGCAAGCCCCTTTTCAAAGCACACCCCTGCATACATTGCCACCAGTTTTTCCCACATGACATAGCTTGTTTTCTCACTGTAAGCTGATACTTTTGTGCCGTCTGCGGAAAGATTGAATATTATACGCTCACCGTCTATATCGTTCCTGCCGTGAAAGAGTCTGTCGGCAATGGTCGCCTTTTTAACATCATATGTGCGGATATCCACATTTACGCCTTTAAATCGGTCAGGGAGTATTTTTTCAAGCTCTGCGACGTATATCTCCCTCACCGCTGAAAAATCTGTCACACGACCCGTCTGAGAAAGCCCCACACTGCGATAAGCTCTGTCGTCAGCTATGCTTCCAATGCGGTCAAGAAGCTTTTCATCAGGCAACATTCCCCCTGCCGAAATAAGCCTTGCATGACCTGAAATGTTTGTGCCAATGAGTATGCCAAACTCTCCGCCAAATCTGTTTACAGCATAAGAAAGCTCTGAAATGCCTGCTCTGCCTATACTGTAAACGTTCACTCCTGCCTGACATATGCCGCAGTCAAGGGCTTGTTTGAGCAAAAGGCTTTCGTCAGAGCCATAGGCTGTCACTATACTTCCGCCTTTTTTTGCGGCGCTTGCGGCACAAAGTCCAAAAAGCATAGCCTTTTGCGCTGTGGCTTCACCGCCCCACAAACTGCACTCGCCGTTTTCGTCTATGACAAGTCGGCTGTCAGATGATCTTTTCACGTTTTCATAAAGCCTTGCGCCCTTTTCAACAGTTTTTCCAGACCATATGCCCACGCCTTTTTCAATGACGGCTTCACTTGCGATATGAGCCTTTTCGCCCATGACGGAATATTCACCGCACTTCACACCGCTGTCAAGGACAGCCCCACGGCATACCACTGCACTGTTTATATCACAGCGTTCAGATATCACCGAGCCTATGCCAACATATCCGTTCACCTTGCCGCCCTTTACAACAGCGTTATTGTCTATGACGCTTCCGCTTTCTATGACAGACCCTGACATGACAGAAACGTTCTCTCCTATATAAACAGGCTCACCTATTGCCGCACCGCTGAAATTATTTTCCGTCAGCCTTTGTGACATATTTTTGTTGTAAAGCATATGCCTTTGACAATCAAGAAAAGCCTCAGGCGTGGTTATCCTTTTATAATAGCCTTTTCCGTCAAGCAGGACAGCTTCGCCACTTTTCACAGCCTCTGGGATAATATCCACTGACATATCCATAGGCTTTTCAGGATTAAGGCTTTCAAAAAGCTCTCTTTTCACTATATATATGCCAGCAGGTTTGTTTTCAGTATCATAAGTCAGAGCCGTACAAAAGGTATCGTGGCTCAAATGAACTTTTATGATCTCATCAAGAGGGTGAGTGCATATACAGTTACATTCCACGGCAAGAATTTCTGTTTCATCGCACATTGCTGTTCTAACAGCCTGCACAGTGCTTTTGCCTGCGGTGTTTATCATATGGAGCTTTATCTTACCTGAGTATTTTTCATCAAGAAGCCTTTCTACCTGTTCAGAACCATAGCACACCGCAAGGACAGCTTCTTCAAAGCCTGCTTTCTCCAGCATTTCAAGAGTAAAAAGCAGAATTTCTTTTCCGCATAATCTCAGAAGAGCCGCAGGTCGCCTGTCTGTCATGGGCATCAATCTTTCTCCACGTCCTCCGCATAAAACAACAGCTTTCATATATGTTCCTCCGTTCATAATATTTGATTTAATGTATTATTGGAAAACATACCCACTGTTATTCATGTGAAAAAAATTTGCCGCCGCCCTTTTCAAGATAGAAAAAATATGCTATAATGTAGGATACGGCATAAAAGAAATTTTACGGAGGTGTATATAATGGAGCAGTTTACGGCTCTTAAAAGAAAAGCACTTGAAAAATATTTTTCACGAATGAACGACCAACAGCGCAAGGCTGTATTCAAAATAAAAGGACCTCTCCTTATACTGGCAGGAGCAGGAAGCGGCAAGACCACTGTTTTGGTAAACCGCATCGCAAACATGATATACTTCGGCAACGCATACAACACAGAGCAGACCTACGGCACGCCCTCTGAACAGGACATACAGTTTCTCAAAGACTACATTGACGGCAAGACAAATGACGCTTTTACCCTCGCAGACATTGTGGCATATGACTGCATAAAGCCGTGGAGCATACTTGCTATCACGTTCACAAACAAGGCGGCAGGCGAGCTTAAAGAACGTCTTGCAGGAATGTTGGGAGAGGCAGGTCAAGGCATAACGGCGGCGACTTTCCACTCCGCCTGCGCAAGGATACTCAGGCGAGAATGTGACAAGCTTGGATTTTCAAGCAGTTTCACCATTTATGATTCTGACGATTCTCAGAGAACTGTAAAAAGCATATTGAGAGAGCTTGGCATATCCGAGAAGATGTTTCCACCGAGAACGATACTCAGCGAGATATCCCACGCTAAAGACCTGCTCCAAGAGCCTGATGAATACATCGCCTCAGCCGCAGGAGATTATCGTAATCTGACCATAGGCAAGGTATACAAGCACTATCAGAAGAAGCTCAAAGCCGCAAACGCTATGGACTTCGACGACATGATCTGCCACACAGTCAAGCTTTTTGAGCAGTTTCCTGACGTCCTCGACCACTATCAGAACTTGTATAAATATATAATGGTAGACGAGTATCAGGACACCAACAAGGCTCAGTTCAGACTTGTTTCGCTGCTGTCACAGAAGTATAACAACCTGTGCGTTGTGGGTGATGACGACCAGAGCATCTACAAGTTCCGTGGTGCGACTATCGAGAACATCCTCAACTTCGAGGAGCAGTTCGACTGCAATGCTGACACTGATGTTATAAAGCTTGAACAGAATTACCGTTCAACACAGAACATTCTTAACTGCGCAAATCAGCTTATAAGCAACAATCAGGGTAGAAAGGGCAAAAATCTGTGGACAGCTTCGGGTGACGGTGAAAAGGTCACAGTATACAAGGCTTCAAGCGAGCGCAGTGAAGCAAAATTCGTGGCTGACACTATTTTAGAGGACATAAACAAGGGCAGAAAATACAATGACCATGCAATTCTCTACCGAATGAACGCACAATCGAACGCTTTGGAGCAGACGTTCATACAAAGTGGAATACCATATAAAATAATAGGCGGTCTGAAATTCTACGACAGAAAGGAAATAAAGGATATCCTCGCTTATCTTTCTGTAATAAACAACCATTTTGACTTTCTACGTCTGAGAAGAATAATCAACGAGCCGAAACGTGGTATCGGCGAAGCCACTGTAAACGCTCTTGAGCAGATAACCTCAGACCTTGGGGATTCACCTATCCACATTATGCAGGAAGCCGATATGCTTGCTCCCCTTGTGAAGCGTTCAAAACAGCTTATGCCTGTGGGCGATATGCTCTCAGAGCTTACTGAGCTTTCTGACACTCTGCCACTTGCGGAGCTTTTGGACAAGCTTCTTGATATGACAGGCTACAAGCGTCATCTTGAAATGCAGGGCGACGAGGGTCTTACACGTCTTGAAAACATCAACGAGCTTAAATCCACCATGTCAAGCTACGAAGAAAATGCTGACGAGCCGTCGCTGTCGGGATTTTTGGAGGAAATATCACTTTACACTGACGTTGACAATCTCGACTCTGACGCTGACTATGTTGTGCTTATGACAATGCACTCTGCAAAGGGTCTTGAGTTCCCTATAGTTTTCGTGGTAGGCATGGAGGACAACATCTTCCCGTCATCAAGAAGTCTTGAATCAGAAGCTGACACCGAAGAGGAACGCAGACTTGCCTATGTTGCGGTGACACGAGCAAAGGAAAAGCTTTATCTTACCCACGCAGAGGAACGTATGCTTTACGGTCGCACTGACAGAAACAGGATATCACGCTTTATAAAAGAGCTTCCTGCCGATTGCATAGAAAAGCAAGCCGAGGAAACAAAGGCTTCACCTTATCTCAACGGCTATGAAAAGCCTCACAGCATGAGTCTGCAACAGCAATTGGCTCAGCGAAAGGCTGATAAGAGCAATTTTTCTGTTAATACCGAAACTTTCGCACCAGGCGACAGAGTTTTGCACAAGATATTCGGAGAAGGCACTGTTTTAAGTTCAAAACCCATGGCTAACGATACTCTTGTTGAGATAGCATTCGATAATCGTGGCACAAAGAAGATAATGGCAAATTACACGAAGATCAAAAAGATATAAGGTTATAAGATAGAAAGATCCGCAGGGCGAAACAAAACGCTCTGCGGATCTTTTGCAATATAAAAGCCGTACACCAAAAAATGTACGGCATATTTTATGTATCAGATAACATCGTCTTCCTGATTTGGAATGTTAAGCTGTTTCTTTGGAACACGCTTGATAGGATCATAGACCCACTTCTTACAGCTATAATCAGCGTCTACCAGACCCTGCTTCTCACAAAGGACCTTATTTCCTTCTCTTGATCTGTTGCCGAAAAGGCAGTAAGAACATGACGGTGAAATTCTGTTACCAAAATAGCTCTTCTTTGCCATGATTTATACAACTCCTTTAAGATAAGTTAATCTTTTTTCATTTGTTATTAATTATATCATACTGTTTTAGAAAATGCTAGTCTTTTCTTCAAAGTTAGTAATAAAATCATCATAATCAAGCAAAACGAGGGAACAAAATTGTTCACTTTGACGAATTTAACATTATTTGTAACAGAAGTCAAAACTGAATCAGGAATAAAGAAAGGATAGATAAAACGGCATATGACAGCAGACAAAAAGGCTGATGTCAAACGTGAGATAAAAAACGGCACAAGGGAGAAATCCACGCCAAGTGCAGATATTTGTATAATCACACACAGACCACCGAAGGAGCATACAGCGGCTATAAATGGCAGAAGATAAAATGGACTTCCCGAAAGCTCAGTGAGAGAGGTTATTTCAAGACAGCTTTTCACAAGCACAAGTCCGTTTTCTGGCAGTGAAAACACATCTTTCAGAAAGCTGAACGCTCCGCAGTATTCAAGAGAGGACATAAACGCTCCGAAAAAGACTATCATAACGCAGATAACAAAAAGTGACTTTCCTGCTGAGATAACGCTGTCGGTGAACATTCTGCCGTCAAGTCTGAAAGTCGGCTTTGATGTTTTCTTATCCTCATTTATAGCTCTGCCAAGAACAAGTGCAGTGAGAAAATTTGCCGCTAGTATGGATACGAACACTGCAATGCCTGCTCCTGTACAACCAAACACCGCAAGACCCACTGTACCAGAATAGAAAGCAGGCCCTCCACAGCAGCAAAAGCAGGACATTATCTTTGCAGTACGCTGGGATATTATCTTTCTCTGACACAGATCTGAAAGAAGCTTTACTCCCACAGGATAGCCTGCGGTATTGCCAAGAAGAAATACAAAGAAAAGCTGAGGCGGTATGCCCATTATAAATCTCGATATAGGATAAAAAGGCATTGAAACGCAGTAGTAAAGCCCACTTGAAACAAGTATCTGCGACAGCGCCATAAAAACGAACAGCGACGGGATTATGATATTCATACAGCGGTCAACGGCTTCGGAGATACCAAGCTTTACGCTCTCGCCCCCTGATATGGTGATAATGCAGAACCATATGACCACCCCCGCAAGTATGTATACGCAAAGCTCCTTTGCAAGTCTTTTCAACATTTTTATTACCTCCCTACTTTTACTTTTTAAGTATATGTCAGTCTGTCTAATAATATAATTAAGCATAAGACAATGAACGGAGGACGCAAAAATGAAGAAGATACCATTTTTAAGCTTTTTCGGCATGACAAAAGAATTGACCGCACTAAGCTCATACATAAGCATAACTGACGACAGAGCCGCCGTTATCGAAAACTGCAAGCAGATAGTTGAGTGCAGTGAGATAATGGCTAAGGTGCTGACAGGCTCTTTTGAGATAGAGATATGGGGCAGCGGACTAACAATGTCAAATTTCTGCTCCGACAGCGTGGAGATAAGAGGAAAAATAGAGTCGGTCAAGCTTGTGTCAAGAAGTATCAGGGAGAGAGGATAATGATTTTCGGTTATATAGATTATGTTATCACAGGGGACAGCTTCACCAAGTTTTTCCGCAGGATAATGTCAAAGGAGCTTCCCGTTAGCAAAATGTGTGAAAAGAACGGAAAGCTCACTTTGCGTATGCCTGCGGAACACTGTAAGGCACTTGAAAGACTATGCGATGAACTTGGGCTTGAATGCACCGCCACAAAACGTCACGGAAGCTTTGTTCTTGCAAAACGTCTTTTCGGAAGAGGAGGACTTGTCATAGGCACTGCGACTGTCATGCTTTCGTGCTTCTATCTATCAAACGTGGTGGTGAGGTTTGACATACTCAGTGATGATGAAAATATCAGAAAAGGCGTTATGTCGGTACTTAAAGAGGAGGGCGTTGAAACCGGCACTTATATCCCAAGCATTGATCTCATAGTCACAGAACGTGCGTTAAAACAAAAAGTGGAGGGCATATCATGGGCAGGCATAACACGCAAGGGGGATACGCTGATAATCGACGTTATCGAAACTGAGGGTGACACAAAGCGTGAGTCAAACCGCTATCCCTCAAATCTTGTTGCCTGCGAAAACGGAGTTATCGAAAAAGTCGAGGTTTATGACGGACAGCTAAAGATACCTGTGGGAAGCGGTGTGACAAAGGGCGATATCGTTGTAGGCGGTGAGATCATCACATCAAAATCAAGCTGGATAGACGGCAAGGAAAACGTTGAAACAAAGACAAGCTATGCACGCTCAAAGGGTAAAATACTAGGCACTTTTGAGCGCACTGTCACATTCACACAGCCCTTTGAGGACAAGGAAGAAAAGACGACAGGCAAGAGAGATACAAAGCGTTTTTTCACTGTGTTTGACGCTGATATCCCTCTTTTTTTCTCAAAGCCTGAGGGTTACTGGAAAAATGAGCAGAGGTATTCTCCCATGTCGCTTTTCGGGCTTGAAATGCCTTTTGGCATAACCACCTGCGAACTTGAAGAGTATAAATTTTCACAAGACACCCTGACAGAACAGCAGGCACTTGACGCCGTTCATGAAAAGGCGTATTTATATGAGGAAAATTTTCTCTCAGACTATGAGATTAAAGACCGACAAGTGGAGGATAATGTGACAGAAAACGGAGTAACCGCTACTGTAACATACACCCTATACGGCGAGCTTTGCAGAGAGGTGGAATTTTTTATTAAGAAATGATCAAAAAGTGTGAAAAGGTGCATAAAAAAAGTGTTAAATCTTACTGAGATTGTTGCAATCAGAGGAAAAATGTGATATAATAGCTTTGTATAATAGGTATATCAGAACAAAAAAAGAGGAAGTTGTGCTAATGGCGGAAAAACTTATCAGCGTGGACAGAATGGAAACTGTACTCAGCCTTTTCGGCAATTATGACGAGAATGTTAACCTTATCCAAAAAGAGTATAATGTTGTGATTCTCGGCAGAGGTGACGATATCAAGATAACAGGCGATGAGGAGAACGTATTTAACGCCTCGGAAGCTATAAACAGCCTTATTGCTCTTATCAACAAGGGCGAGGCTATCACTGAGCAGACTATAAGATATGTTTTCACACTTGTGCGTGAGGGCAAGCAGTATGAGATAAAGCATATGTCTGATGACGGCGTGTGCGTAACAGTGAGCGGAAAGCTCGTCAAGCCGAAAACTCTCGGTCAGAAAAGATATGTTGAAGCAATAAGGAAAAAGACTATCGTCATGGGCATTGGTCCTGCGGGAACGGGCAAGACTTATCTTGCGGTGGCAATGGCGGTAAAGGCTTTCAAGGCGCACGAGGTGGAGAAGATAATCCTCACACGTCCTGCGGTTGAAGCAGGAGAAAAGCTGGGCTTTCTTCCGGGCGACCTGCAATGTAAGGTAGACCCATATCTCAGACCGCTTTATGACGCACTTTTTGAAATGCTTGGTCCTGACACTTTCGCTAAACAGCAGGAGCGTGGCTGTATCGAAGTCGCTCCGCTGGCATACATGAGAGGACGTACTCTTGACGATTCTTTCATTATCCTTGATGAAGCGCAGAACACCACTCACGAGCAGATGAAGATGTTCCTTACACGTCTTGGATTCAACTCAAAGATAGTCATAACAGGCGATATAACGCAGATAGACCTGCCTGACCAGAGAAAGTCAGGACTTATTCAGGCAATGAACGTACTCAAAGGCATTGACGATATATCAATAAACAGATTTACCGACAAGGACGTTGTCCGTCACAAGCTTGTGCAGGACATAATCCTTGCTTATGAAAAATATAACAAAAAAGGAATGTGAAAAAGTAATGGGCAAGGTAAAAGTAATGATAACCAACAACCAGACAGAGGTAAAGATTCCTGTTGGCATAAGGCTTCTTGTAAGACGCTGTTGCCATGCTGTGTTGGAATATGAGGGTCACAATGATGATTTTGAAGTTTCTGTATCTTTTGTGAATGACGAGCAGATACATGAGCTTAACAAGGAGCATAGAAACATAGACCGCTCAACAGACGTGCTGAGCTTTCCTCTTGGCGAGAACGGTGATTTTGACATGAACCATGAAACAGGTGCTTTCCTGCTGGGAGATATAGTCATAAGCCTTGAAACAGCTTACCGTCAGGCTGAGATATATGGTCACTCTCTTGAAAGAGAGATAGGCTTTTTGACAGTACATTCAATGCTTCATCTCCTTGGCTATGACCATGAAGAAAGCAATCTTCAGGAGAGGATAATGCGTGAAAAGGAAGAAGCTATACTTGGCAATCTGGGCATATCCCGTGACGCCACTTTCTTAGGCGAGCATGAACACAGGTAAAACAGGGATAGGACGTTTCTTCAAGGGCTTTGTTTATGCCTTTGAGGGCGTTGTGAGCTGCATAAAAACAGAGCGCAATATGCGTTTTCACATTGGCGCTGCAGTGCTTGTGATACTGCTAATGCGATTTTACGGGCTTAGCGCCGCCGAAACTGCCGCAGTTTATATCTGCATAGGACTTGTTATTTCACTAGAGCTTGTGAACACGGCTGTTGAAGCCGCTGTGGATATGGCGTGTAAAGATAAAAACCCCCTTGCTAAAAAGGCTAAAGACTGTGCGGCAGGGGCTGTTCTCATTGCGGCGGCAGCTTCTGTGGCTGTGGGAATAAGGATATTCTGGGACTATTATGCTTTTATGGCTATAGCCTCTTATTTTGCAAGAAACATATGGCTAGGGATAGCTTTAGCCGCAGGTGTGATACTGTGGCTCGTATGGGTGTTCAAAACGCCTGCTGACAAAGATAAAAAAGATAAGGAAAAATATATATGAACAAGAAAAATGCAAATTCAAAAAATGCGTTCGTCACTATTGTTGGACGTGCGAACGCAGGCAAATCCTCATTGCTAAACGCACTTGTGGGCGAAAAGATAGCCGCAGTGAGCAACAAGCCGCAGACAACAAGAACAAAGATAACAGGTGTTCTCACAAAGGGAGAAACGCAGTTCGTTTTCATGGACACACCTGGTATGCACAAGGCTAAAAACAAGCTTTCCGAGCATATGCTCAACGCTGTGAACGAGTCTGTTGCAGGGGTTGACCTTATTATCCTTATGGCTGACTGCACAAAGAAAATATCCGAAAACGAGCGTGAGCTTGTAAAGGGCTTCAAGACAGGCAAGACTAAGGTGATACTTGTGCTGAACAAGATAGATCTTCTTGAAAACAAAGAGGATCTTATCGCAGTGATAGCAGAGTATTCAAAGCTTTATGATTTTATAGATATCGTACCAGTGAGCGTTCTTGAAAAGGATGGCCTTGATATTATTATGGAAGATCTTGAAAAGAATGCTGTGGAGGGTCCGCACTACTTCCCTGATGATAAATTCACAGACCAGCCAGAAAAGGTCATAATGGCTGAGATAATAAGAGAAAAGGCTCTCAATAACCTTAATGACGAAGTTCCTCACGGCATAGCTGTGACTATCGAACATCTTAACGAGCGTGAAAATAGAAACGGTGAAGCTATACTTGACGTTACCGCTACTATTTACTGCGAGAGAGAGTCACACAAGGGTATCCTTATTGGAAAAGGCGGCTCTATGCTTAGAAAGATAGGTCAGGAAGCAAGAGCTGACCTTGAAGATTTCTTCCAGATAAAAGTAAATCTCCAGTGCTGGGTCAAGGTAAAAGAGGGCTGGAGAAACCGTGAGGGCATGATAAAGAATTTCGGTTTGGAATAAAGGCAACATATTTTTCCGCTTATAATGACCGCCAAAAAAGCTGATAATATCAGTAAGGCGGTGAATATCATGACTTTATGGGACAAGTTCTTTGAAAGCGGCAGGATAGAGGATTATCTCACATATGCCGCACACAGAAAAGAGGATACTGACAATGCTGACCTTTATGGGACTGATACTGAGGGAAAATGACAGGGGCGAAACAAGCAAATCCGTCACTGTCCTCACAGCAGAGCGTGGAGTCATAGATATATTTGTTCGTGGAGGCAGGAAAAGCACGAAAAATGCGTCATCAACGCAGCTTTTTGCATACTCTAAGCTGTGCGTTGAGGAAAAGAAGAACGCTAAAGACCAATCAATGTTTTTTCTCAACAGCAGTGAATCAGAGAAGCTTTTTTACAACATCAGGCTCGACCCTAAAAAAACGGCTCTTGCCTCTTACTTTTCTGAGCTTCTCATGTATATACGAACAGAGGAAAGCGGCTGTGACGAGATAATGCGGCTGACGCTGAACACACTTTATTTTCTCGATAAAGGCGACAGGGATAACGAACTTCTCAAATCTATATTTGAGTTTCGTCTGCTGTGCGAAGCAGGATTAAGACCTGCGCTTCTTGGCTGTTCAGTTTGCATGGCGTATGAAGCTGACATTATGCACTTCAATCTGTCAACAGGTGTCTTGGAGTGTGACAAGTGCTGTTACAATCCTGACAGTATTTACGACATTGAATTAGACAGGACTATGCTATACATAGTCCGATTTATTGCACTGACGGAATATGAGCGGCTTTTTGCTTTCAAGATAAGCGAAAGATATCAGAAAAAACTGACAGCTTTTACAGAGCGGTTTGTTAGATATAATCTGAAAGGCAAGTTTCCGTCGCTTGATTTTTACAGACTTTTGTAGGCATTGCGTAGCTTTGCCTATTGTCATATTTTGAGGTATATATAATGGACGAAAGATTTTATGATTCATTGGAGCTGAACAAAATTCTTGAAATGCTTTCAAAAGAATGCTCCAACGAAAAAACGAAAAAAATGGCTTTGGGGATAAAGCCTTGTTCTGATCTTTACACGGTCAAGAAAGAAACAGGCAAGACCGCCGAAGCACTTGAACTCAGCGTGAGATACGGCACGCCGAATTTTTACAACATAAATGACGTATCAACTTACATCAAAAGAGCCGAGGCAGGCGGTGTGCTTTCTCTTGGAGAGCTTATCCAGATAAGACGCTTGCTTGCGCAGACCTATGAGCTTCACCACTGGTATGAGCAGTGTGAGAACAAGGACACTTCCCTTTCATATCTCTTTGAAATGCTCTATCCAAACAAGTATCTGCAACAGCGACTTGAAACGGCTATCATAGATGAAACAAAGCTTTCTGACGACGCAAGTGCGGAGCTGAGAAGCATAAGACAGAAGATAACACGTTCAGGGCTTAAGATAAGAGAGACCCTTGACAAGATGATAAAATCCCCGAGCACTCAGAAATATTTGCAGGAGAGCATTGTCACAATGCGTGACGGACGTTTCGTTCTTCCGGTAAAGACTGAGTTCAAGGGCAATGTCAGCGGTCTTGTTCATGACACTTCCGCAACAGGCTCAACGCTTTTTATCGAGCCTATGTCAGTAGTGGAAGCCAACAACGATATCCGCATTTTGCAGGGTCAGGAGCAGGACGAGATACACAGGATAATCGCTGAATTTTCCATGGAATGTGCCGAAATGAAAGACCAGCTCATTTCAAACTACAATGCGGTAACAGAGCTTAACCTTTATTTTGCAAAGGCAAACCTCGGTGCAAAAATGAGAGCAATGCTCCCTGAGATATCCAATGACGGTGTTATCGTGCTAAACAAGGCACGTCACCCTCTTATCGACCCCAAAAAGGTCGTGCCTATAAACTTTTCTATTGGCACTGACTATCACTCCCTGATAATAACAGGTCCTAACACAGGCGGTAAAACAGTTGTGCTTAAAACTGTGGGTCTGCTCACGCTTATGACAATGTGCGGTCTGCTTATCCCTGCGTCAGACGGAAGCAGGATATCTGTATACAAAAACGTGCTTGTTGATATCGGCGACCAACAGTCTATAGAAAACAATCTGTCTACATTCTCTTCTCACATAAGCAGAGTAAAGACCATACTTGACGAAGCAGACAGCGAGAGTCTTGTGCTTCTTGACGAGCTTGGTTCAGGCACTGACCCTGTGGAGGGCGCTGCGCTGGCGGTAGCTATAATCGAACGCATAAGGATATTTGGTGCGACGCTAGTTACAACTACTCACTATCAGGAGCTTAAAATGTACGCAATCGACACTCCTGACGTTGAGAACGCTTCATGCGAGTTTGACGTGCAGACTTTGCACCCGACATACAGGCTTATCATAGGCTCACCCGGTAAGTCCAACGCTTTTGCTATCTCTGAAAGTCTTGGTATCGACAAGGATATAATCAAGTACGCTGAGTCGCTTATTTCTGAGGATAACAGAAAGTTTGAAACTATCATAGACAATCTTGAACGCACAAGGATACAGCTTGAAGAAAACAACAGGCTTGCGGAGAAATACCGTGCGGAAAGCGAGGCTCTCAGAAAAGAGCTTGCAGAGCAGAAAGAAAAATTCTACGATCAGAAAGAAGCCGAGCTTGAAAAGGCAAGACGTGAGGCTCAGCAGATCGTAAATCGTGTTCAGCGTGAGTCGCAGGCGCTTGTTGACGAACTTGACAAGCTGAGAAAAGAGAAAGAAAATCCAAACTTCACTCAGAAAGCCATTGACGCAAGGCACAAGCAGAAGTCCACAATGAACAAGCTATACAGCGAGGCTAACCCTGTTTCTGAAAGCAGGAACGAGGGATATGTGCTGCCAAGACCGCTGAAAAAGGGCGACAACGTGCTTATCGTTGACACAAACAGAAAGGGTATCATTATAACGCCCCCTGACAACAGCGGAATGTGCTTCATTCAGGCAGGCATAATGAAAACCAAGATAGATGTAAAGAAGCTTCAGCTTATCGAAAAGCAGCAGCCGCAGAAACAGTCCAAAAAGCCTGTTAAAAAAGGCTGTGTATCCAAAAGCGGCATTGAGAGCCGTATGACAAGAAAAGTATCCACCGAGCTTGATATCAGGGGCTATGCCGCTGACGAGGGCGTTCATGAAATGGAGCAGTTTATTTCTGACGCTATCATGTCAGGAGTGACGATGCTCACCATAATCCACGGCAGAGGCACTGGTATTCTCCGTGACGCCATAAGGCGTGCACTTAAACACCACCCGTCTGTAAAATCATTCCGAAAGGGAGTTTACGGCGAGGGCGAGGACGGAGTAACCATAGTCGAACTTAAATAATCACATATCACCGCATTTTGGTATATAATAAGCCAAAGGCGGTGATTTTTTTTGAGCGTCCACAAGCGTTCTTTCAAGAACAGAATTTCATACATAATTCTTGCTGTCGTTATTATTCTTGCACTGCTCACGACAGTGTTTTTTGCACAGCTTTCAAGGCACATCAGCGAAATAAGCGAATTTGAAAGCAAGCAGGCGGCACTTGACGTGATAAATGCGGCCATAAGCAGAGAGCTTGAAAAACTGCCCCAGAGCAGTTATATAAAGATATCTGAAACTGACAGCAGGATAACCTCCATAAACAGCGATACGAACGCTGTGAACAGGCTTCAAAGCAGTGTTTCAAGGGCTGTGAACGAAAGTCTTTCACAGCTTGAGGGTACAAAACTCAGCGTACCCATCGGCACACTTTCAGGAATAAATATCCTCACAGGCAGAGGTTTTGACATACCACTGCGGCTTCATCAGATAGGTGCGGCAAAGACCGAACTTAAAAGCGATTTAACGGAAGCAGGGATAAATCAAACAAAATACAGCCTCTATCTCACTGTGACCATAGAAATGACAGCCATTCTTCCTGCACACTCTACGGATATCGTGGTGAGCTACGACTATCCCGTAAGCGAAACTGTTATCGTAGGGGAGATACCTGATATGTACTTAGGCAAGGGAAAAGGCTGATTTTTTCGCAGTTTATAGAAAAAAGGCTTGTATTTCACCAGCAATTATGGTATAATACAAAGGGCAATACCGCATAAGGCACGCCTAACGGCTTTGCACGCAATCTGCTTGCAGATTTTCCGTTATCTCGCACAGAAACTCCTTGAAATACGGAAGTATTCCTGCGTCGTTTCTATACAAGCTAACGAAAAATCTGGCTACGCATCTTGCGTACAATCCTTATGTGGTATTGCCCTGCGTATGATATGCCGTAAAAAGTTGGCAGAAACGGAGTTGTGTTATTTTGAACGAACAGGACGCTAAAAAACGTATAGACGAGCTTGTGAAGCTTTTGAATTATCACTCTCAGCTTTACTATGTTGAGGACAGGAACGAGATCACAGACTATGAATACGATATGCTCCAGCAGGAACTAAAGGGTCTTGAGGAGCAGTTTCCGCAGTTTATCAGAAGCGACTCCCCTACTCAGCGTGTAGGCGGCAAGGCGATATCAATATTTGAGAAAGTCACACACCGTGTGCAAATGGGTTCTTTGCAGGACGTTTTTTCCTTTGAACAGGTGAGAAGCTTTATTGAGACAGTTCAGCAGACTGTGGATAAACCGCAATTCGTTGTTGAGCCTAAAATAGACGGGCTTTCGGTATCCCTTGAATATCATAACGGTGAGCTTGCCATAGGTTCTACCCGTGGTGACGGCTTTGTGGGCGAGGACGTTACTTCTAATCTGAAAACTGTAAAGTCCATTCCTATAAAAATAAATGAGGAACTGCCTTTGATAGAAGTCAGAGGTGAAACATATATGCCGAGAAATATTTTTCTGAACCTTGTTAAAGAGCAGGAGGATAATGACGAGCAGCCTTTCAAAAACCCTAGAAACGCCGCCGCAGGTTCTCTTAGACAGAAAGACCCTAAGATAGCGGCAAAAAGAAAGCTTGATATCTTTGTGTTCAATGTTCAGCAAATAGAGGGCAAGGAGCTTACTTCCCATAAGGAGTCACTTGACTATCTGAAAACACTGGGATTCAAGACTATCCCTGATTACAAGCGTGTGTCTACCGCTGATGAGGTCATAGGCTGCATAAAGGCTATCGGAGAAAAGCGTTTTGACCTGCCATTCGATATTGACGGCGTTGTTATAAAGGTCGACGATTTCAGACAGCGTGAGATACTTGGTGCAACTGCAAAAGTGCCAAAGTGGGCTGTGGCTTACAAGTTTCCGCCTGAGGAAAAGACCTCAAAGCTGCTTGATATAGAGCTTAACGTGGGCAGAACTGGTGCTATAACACCTGTGGCCGTGTTTGAGCCTGTTTTTCTTGCAGGCACGAGCGTTTCAAGGGCGACCCTACACAATCAGGATTTTATAAGAGAGAAAAACATTTCCGTGGGGGATATCATCAAGGTGCGCAAGGCAGGAGACATCATTCCCGAGGTGCTGGGTTCTGTGGAAAAACATGGCGACGGAGTTTTCACGCTTCCTGAGTGCTGTCCTGTATGCGGAACAAAGCTTGTGAAGTCCGAGGAAGAAGCGGCAGTAAGGTGTCCGAACGTTGAATGTCCTGCGCAGATATTCAGAAGCATTGTTCACTTTGCTTCAAAGGGCGCAATGAACATTGACGGTCTTGGTCCGCAGATAGTTCACACCCTTCTTGACAACAAGCTTATCACCTCTGTGGCTGACCTTTACACTCTGAGCGAAAACAAGCTTTTTCAGCTTGACAACTTCAAGGAAAAATCAGCGAACAATCTGCTTAGTGCTATAGAAAAGTCAAAGTCCAATTCTTTGGACAGATTGGTGTTTGGTTTGGGCATAAGAAATATCGGACAGGCTTCTGCGAAGCTTCTGTGCGACAAGTTCGGCGACCTTGACAACATCATGAACGCTTCCTCTGAGCAGATATCCGAGATAGACGGCTTTGGCGGCGTAATGGCGCAAAGCGTTTACAACGCTTTCCATGAAGAGCATATGATAGAGCTTATCCAAAGGCTCAAAGAATGTGGGATAAACACAAAGTATGAGAAGATACAGATAGACGACCGCTTTGCAGGAAAGACTTTTGTTCTCACAGGCACTTTGCCGACACTGAAAAGAAGCGAAGCAAAAGCACTCATTGAGAAATACGGCGGCAAAGCAAGCGGCTCGGTGTCCAAAAAAACGGACTATGTTCTTGCAGGTGAGGAAGCAGGAAGCAAGCTTGATAAAGCTCAGCAGCTTGGTATCGAGATAATCACCGAAGAACAGTTCAAGGATATGATAAAATAAGATAATATCTTTTTATATAAATAAAACAGGAGGAATGTAAAATGAACATTGACATTAAACACATTGCCAAGCTGGCAAGACTTCGCATCGAAGACGATCAGCTTGATAAGTTTGAGTCAGAAATGGAAAACATCGTGGGAATGGTTGAAAAGCTCCCCGACATTCAGGACGAAATGACCCTTGACCCTGACAACCCGATGATACTCAGAAAAGACGTGGCTGTTCAGGATAAATTCACAAGACAGGAGCTTATGCAGAACGCTCCTCAGGTAAAGGCAGGCTGTCTTGTCGTGCCTAAAACAGTAGAGTAAGGAGTGTTATAATTGGAACTTTTTGAAAGAAATGCCTGCGACTTGTCAGAAATGATAAAGAACAAGGAAATAAGCTCCGCAGAGCTTACAAAGTCTGTTTTTGACAGAATAAAAGCAGTTGAGGGCAAGGTAGACGCTTATCTGACACTTGACGAAGAAAACGCTATGAAAAAAGCCGCTGAGATAGATGAAAAGCTTGCAAAGGGCGAGGAACTTTCACCTTTGGCTGGTATACCTGTTGGTATCAAGGACAATATCTCAACAAAGGGTCTGAGAACAACTTGTGCGTCAAAAATGCTTGGCAATTATGTTCCGCCTTTCAATGCAACTGTAATGAACAAGCTTGACGATATCGTTGTAACAGGCAAGCTCAACATGGACGAGTTCGCTATGGGTTCATCAACTGAGAACTCACATTTTAAGCCTACTAAAAACCCATTTGATACAGAGAGGATACCTGGCGGTTCATCAGGCGGATCTGCTGCGGCTGTTGCTGCAAGAGAGGCTATCGTTACTCTTGGTTCTGATACAGGCGGATCTATCAGACAGCCTGCTTCATACTGCGGCGTTGTAGGTCTGAAGCCTACATACGGCAGCGTTTCAAGATACGGTCTTGTTGCTTTCGCTTCATCACTGGATCAGATCGGACCTCTTGGCAAGTGCGTAAAGGACGTTGCTATGGTACAGTCCGCTATCGTTGGTCATGACAAGTATGACGCTACTTCTTCCTATAGAGAGTATCCTGATTTTGCGGCTGACCTCAAGGCTGACGTAAAGGGTCTGAGAATAGGTATCCCAAAAGAATATTTCGGCGAGGGTATCGACCCATTCGTTAAGCAGTCTGTAATGAACGCTGTGAAAGAGCTTGAAAAGCAGGGCGCAACTGTAAAGGAGATCTCTCTGCCGTCTACAGATTATGCACTTTCATCATACTACATCATTTCTTCTGCAGAAGCTTCTTCAAATCTTGCAAGATTTGACGGTGTAAGATACGGCTTCAGAGCTGAAGAATATGACGGACTTGTTGATATGTACGAGAGAACACGTTCAGAGGGCTTCGGCGACGAAGTAAAGAGAAGAATAATGCTTGGCACATTCGTGCTTTCATCAGGTTTCTATGACGCTTACTACAAGAAAGCAAAGCTCGTTCAGAAGAGAATAATGCAGGAGTTCGCATCTCAGTTCGCTGACGTTGACGTTATCGCTACTCCTACAGTTCCGTCAACAGCATTCAAGATCGGTGAAAACACTGACGATCCCCTTAAAATGTACGCAAACGATGTCTGCACTGTTACAGTGAACATTGCAGGTCTGCCTGCAATAAGCATTCCTTGTGCATATGACGACAAGGGTCTGCCTGTTGGTATGCAGCTTATCGGCGGAAAGTTTACAGAGCAGCGTCTGCTTAACACAGCTTATGCTTATGAGCAGCTTGTTGGCGGATTCAAAATGCCTGAGCTTTAAGGAAAGGGGTCACAAAAATGGTAAAAGGCTACGAAGTTGTAATCGGTCTTGAAACTCATGCTGAGCTTAATACCGAATCAAAAATATACTGCGACTGCAAGAACCAGTTCGGTCTTGAAGTCAATTCACAGGTTTGCCCTATCTGCATGGGTATGCCTGGCACACTGCCTACTCTTAACGAAAAGGTAGTTGATTATGCAATAAGAATGGGTCACGCACTCAACTGCGAGATAAACCGTGTCTGCAAGCAGGACAGAAAGAACTATTTCTACCCTGACCTGCCAAAGGCTTATCAGATATCACAGGCAGAAGTTCCTCTCTGCGGCAAGGGTTATGTTGATATCCTTGTTGACGGCGAGGAAAGAAGAATAGGTATCACAAGAATACACATCGAGGAGGACGCAGGTAAGCTGCTCCACTCTGACAAGTTCCATGGTGTATCACTTGTTGACCTTAACCGCTGCGGTGTTCCGCTTATCGAGATAGTTTCTGAGCCTGATATGCGTTCCTCACAGGAAACAAAGGTTTATCTTGAAACACTTAAATCTATCCTACAGTATCTTGGCATATGCGACTGTAAGATGCAGGAAGGCTCTATCAGATGTGATGTAAACGTATCTGTTCACAAGCCTGGCGAGCCATTCGGCACACGTTCTGAGATGAAGAACGTAAACAGCTTCTCTGCCGCTGTAAGAGGTATCGACTACGAGGTAGAAAGACAGATAGCTGTTCTTGAAGCAGGCGGAAAGGTCGAGCAGGAAACTCGCCGTTGGGACGACGAAAAGGGAATGAGCATTCCAATGCGTTCAAAAGAGGACGCACAGGATTATCGTTACTTCCCTGAGCCGGACCTGCTCACTATCGTTGTTGAGCAGGAGCGTGTTGACGAGCTTAAAAAGAGTATCCCAGAGCTTCCAAACGTAAAGATACTCAGATATGTAAAGAAGTTCGATCTGAACATAAAGGACGCAACGTTTATAGCAGAGTCTGTTTCCCTTGCAAAGCTTTTTGACGATTGCATGGCAAAGGACAAGTTCCCAGCAAAGTGCTATACAACATGGATACTTGGCGACCTTGTTAAGTACATGAACGCAACAGGCAAGACTCTCGAAGATACAAAGCTCACTGCTGACAATCTTACTGACCTCGTCGCTGCTATCGAGGCAAAGACCATTTCCAACGCTGGCGGAAAGAAAGTTTTTGCAGTTCTTCTCGAGGAGGACAAAAAGGTAAGCGACATTATCGAGGAACAGGGTCTTGCACAGGTCTCTGATGACAGCGCACTTGAAAAGATCGCTGACGAAGTTCTTGCCGCAAACGAAAAGTCTGTAAATGACTACAAGGGCGGAAAGACAAATGCTCTGGGCTATCTGGTAGGTCAGTGCATGAAGGCTTCAAAGGGCAAGGCTAACCCTGGAAAAATGAAAGAGATAATTCTTGCAAAGCTTGGCTGAACACAGAAAAATCTGATATAACGAAAGAGGATCGCATTTGCGGTCCTCTTTTTTGTACTCATATAAGTTTTCCGTAACAAAACTCGCCATCTGACGAGGTTATCTCTATCTTTAAAAGCTGTCGCCTTAAGGAAACTTCTTCGCTCGTCCTCGGTATTTTCACTGTCACATAATTTGGCGCATGACCTTGGTGCCACTGAGAGCTTGTTTCCTTTTCAAACAAAACCTCCTGCACTGTGCCAACAAGGCTTTTGAGATACAAAGCCTTCGTTTCATTGCATACATCTGCCATTTGAGCCGCACGACTGTGCTTGGTCTTGCGGTCGAGCTGACCTTTCATTTTGTCGGCAACAGTGGTAGGTCTGCGTGAATACGGGAAAATATGCGTTTCTGCAAAAGATATCTTCTTTGCAAATGCCAACGAATTTTCAAATTCCTCGTCAGTTTCCTGTGGAAAGCCCACCATTATGTCGGTGGTTATAGCGCAGTTTGGAAAATACCTGCGAAGCTTCTCGCAAAGCTCAGCATACTCCGCCGTATCATAATGGCGATTCATGCGCTTCAAAGTTTCGTCACAGCCACTTTGCAGGGAAAGATGAAAATGCGGACAGAGTTTTTCAAGCTTTGACATTCGCAGGATATCTTCATCTGAAATAAGCTCAGGTTCAACAGAGCCGATACGCACTCTGTAATCGCCATCACAGCCGCAGGCGGCTTCAACAGCGTCAATGAGCCGTGTGCCGTTTTTGAAGTCTCTGCCGTAACAGCAAAGATTTATGCCTGTGAGGATTATCTCCTTGTGACCTGAGTCAACGAGCTGCTGAACTTCGGGAGCGATATCCTCCAAAGGTTTTGAGCAGATGTGTCCTCTAGCAGTGGGGATAATACAGTAGGTGCAATACTGATCACAGCCGTCTTGAATTTTGATATACGCACGAGTTTTTTGGTCAGCACCTGAGTTTGTCATTTTCTCAAAAGCCTCTCCCCTCTCACGAGGAACTATCCTGATAATACGCTCGCCACTTGTGATATACCTTTTTATAAGGGCAGGTATCTCCTTTTTTGCACCTGTGCCAACTATGATACCGCACTCGTCAAGAGCAGAAGCTTCCTCTTCAAAAGCCTGCGGAAAACAGCCTGCCAAAACTATCAGACACTCAGGATTGGCTTTTTTTATCTTGTGAATAAGCTGTCGGCATTTTGAGTCCGACTGAGCGGTAACAGTGCAGGTATTTACAACACAGACCTCTGCATCAGCATAATCCTCCGTGACCTCATACCCCTCGGACAGCATTGCTTCCTTTATATTTTCTGTTTCATATTGGTTTACCTTGCAGCCGAATGTATAGAAAAAGGCTTTCATATTTGATTTCCTTTCAGTAGCCAAATGTTTATAATGCACAATAAGTTGCAATAATATATGTGCATATTGCATAAATCTAAACTTTGATTTTTATCACTCTTGACTATTGTACCATATTTTAATTTTTTTTGCAAATATCCATTGACAAATCAGAAAAATCGTTTATAATATAAATTGTAGAGAAAAGATCTACAGAATTTATGTGGGAATCAAGATCGGATATACCGATCATTCTGAAGGAGGAATATTTATGACAAAGGTAAAAATCATGCTCGATTCCATTGCAGCGGTAAAGAAGTTTGTAAGCGTAGTTTCTATGTACGACTTTGATGTGGATCTTGCGTCAGGAAGATATGCAGTTGACGCTAAGTCAATTATGGGTATTTTCAGCCTTGACCTTTCAAATCCTATCCAGCTCGTAGCACACACAGACGACGCTACTAAATTCCTTGACGAGATCAAAGAATTTATTGTTGACTAAACTTTGATATCACGAAAGCACTGAGTTTTAAAAGCTCAGTGCTTTTTTTGTTGCAAAATTTAAACGATTTCGCATTTTTGCAAAATATCATCATATAGTTTAATATATTTACGAATATACACTTTCTACTTTTGTTGTATTTTCATTCAAAGCGCATATAAAACGTTTGAGATTTTCGTAATAAGAAAACTTTTAGCTGATTTGTTATAGCTTTTATATAAGTTCCACATTAACTAAAACGTTTTAACATGATTAATTATCCAAATTTTATATAACAAATTAACATGAAATAAGTAAAATTCATATTAATATCTTCGTATATAATATTTTACACAATATCTGTTTACTATTTGTTCACACAGGCATATAATTATATATGGATTAAGATATGTGACATATAAGTATAGAACTGCTGTTGCCAATGTAATAAGAAACGAAAATCTCAGAAATTTTCGGTTCTTTTTACTTTTTCAGAGGTTATTATTGCGAAAGGAGGATATGCCAAAGGGCATAATCACGAATATGATCAAAGCTTATATCAGGATAAACGATCTTAATGACATCAAGACTTTGCATGAAGCGGCTTTAAGCTGCAAATACGATCTGGTGGTGCAGTCAGGAACAAAAATACTCAATCCAAAATCACTTATGGGTATTTTCGGTCTTGGCACAAAGAAAACTGTATCGCTGGTAGCTAAATATGACGACAAGCGTGATTTTCTCGAAAAATTCGGTGATCTGATCTCAACTTAGATCATTCCTTATAAAAGCGTTCTGCTGCTGCGGAGCGCTTTTCTCTTTTGCCCTTGTAATCACAAGAGCTATATGTTATAATAGTACAAAAAAGACAAGGAGATAACTAATGAGCGTAAAAATAATATTGCTTGCACTGGAAACTTTGCTGTTGTTTCTGTTTCTTGTACCATTACCTGTTATATGCTCGGGCAACCTGCTTGGCATTATCGTTTCGGTGATGCTAATGCTCATAACGGCAAACTGGACAAAATTCTGCGGTATTATATCAAAAATATGGGGACATGGCGCAGGTAAATTCGGGCTTATCTTTGTAAGCACACTGATACTTGCTGGGATAATATATGTGGGTATTCTTTCCATACTTATGTACAAAGCGCAGGAAAACCGTCCCGAAAAAGCCAATGTTATAGTTGTGCTTGGCTGTCAGGTAAAAGGCGAACGCCCCTCACGAATGTTACGCAGACGACTTGACGCTGCAATTATGGCTATGAACGACAATCCCGATACGCTTTGTATAGTTTCAGGTGGCAAGGGTGATGATGAGAAAATAAGCGAAGCCTTGGCAATGAAAAATTACCTTCTTGAAAAAGGCATGGACAGCGACAGGATAATAATGGAGGACAAGTCCACTTCAACTTACGAAAATATCCAAAACTCTCTCAAGATACTCGATGAACTCGGCATGAGCCATGATATGACTATCGTCACAGACGGCTTTCATCAATACCGTGCAAGCCTTATAGCAAAGGCTCAGGGGGTGGATAATGTCACCGCTTATTCAGCCTACACCGAGCCACGATACCTGTTCACATATTGGGTGAGAGAGTGGCTTGGGCTAACGCACTTTTTCATGCTGGGCAGCTAACTAAATTTCACGAAAATTTGCACAAAAAGCTATTGAAAACAGCACAAAGGTATGCTAGAATAAAGTCATAAATAAATGAAAATCGGAGGTTGAAACATGAAAAATACACCAGAAGTAAAACTTGGCATCGTTGCAGTTTCAAGAGATTGCTTCCCTATGTCGCTTTCAGAATCAAGACGTATCAAGGTCTGTCAGGAGTACAAAAAGGCTTACGGAGATATCTACGAATGTCCTACAGTTGTGGAGAACGAGAATGATATGCTCAAAGCCCTTGACGAGGTAAACACAGCAGGGTGTAACGCACTTGTTGTATATCTTGGAAACTTCGGACCTGAGTCCTCAGAAACACTTCTAGCAAAGAAGTTTGGCGGTCCTGTTATGTTCGTTGCGGCTGCTGAAGAACCATGCGGTGATGCACTTATCGACAACAGAGGCGACGCTTACTGCGGAATGCTCAACGCAAGCTATAACCTTGCACTGAGAAACATCAAGGCTTATATCCCTGAGTACCCTGTTGGTACACCTGACGAGTGCGCAAAGATGATAAGCGAGTTCGTTCCAGTTGCAAGGGCTATCCTCGGTCTTAAGGATCTGAAGATAATCTCATTCGGACCACGTCCACAGGACTTTCTTGCCTGCAACGCACCTATCAGACAGCTCTACAATATGGATATCGAGATAGAAGAAAACTCAGAGCTTGACCTTTTCGAGTCATTCAACGCCCATGCCGGCGACGAGAGAATATCTGCTGTTGTGGCTGACATGGAAGCAGAGCTTGGCAAGGGCAATAAAATGGCAGGCATCCTTCCAAGACTTGCGCAGTATGAGCTTACCCTTCTTGACTGGGCAGAAGCTCACAAAGGCTCAAGAAAATATGTTGTATTTGCAAACAAGTGTTGGCCTGCATTCCAGACGCAGTTTGGCTTCGTTCCTTGCTATGTTAATTCAAGACTTACAAAGATAGGCATTCCTGTTGCCTGCGAAGTAGATATCTACGGTGCTGTCAGCGAATACATAGGCGTTTGTGTATCACAGAAGCCTGTTACGCTCCTTGACATCAACAACACTGTTCCTGCGGACATATACAATGATGATATCGCAGGAAAGTTCCCTTACACACATAAGGATACATTCATGGGCTTCCACTGCGGAAACACAGCTTCATGCCTTGTAAAAGAGCCTCAGATGAAGTTCCAGCGTATAATGAAGAGAAATCTTGAGCCAGACAGCGAGCCTAATATTTCAAGAGGTACACTTGAGGGCGATATCGTTGACGGAAATATAACATTCTTCCGCTTCCAGTCAACGGCTGACGCACAGCTCAAAGGATATATTGCAGAGGGCGAAGTTCTTCCTGTTGCAACACGTTCATTCGGCTCTATCGGTATTTTCGCTATCAACGAAATGGGCAGATTTTACCGCCATGTTCTCGTTCAGAAGAACTATCCTCACCATGGTGCTGTTGCTTTTGGTCACTATGGAAAGGCACTCCACAGTGTTATGACATATCTTGGCATAACAGACATAGGCTTCAATCAGCCAAAGGGTATGCTTTATCCAACAGAAAATCCGTTTGCAGATTAATATTTTAGGGATACCGCACTGTAATGGTGCGGTATTTCTGCTTTTATGAACTAAAAAATCAACAAGTGAGCCAACGCTTATTCACACATAATTATATGCCATGCCGAATAATAAGAATTTTATTGACAAATATGCGAAAAATGTAGTATAATAGAAGTAACTATTATAAGGAGATGTAGCCATGTCTGTTTACCGTATTTATGTAGAAAAAAAGCCTGAATTTGCAGTTGAAGCAAATTCACTTATCAGCGGAATAAAGTCAGCTCTGGGACTTGAAAACCTTACAGGTCTGAGAGTTATAAACCGCTATGACGCAGAGGGTCTTTCAAGAGAGGATTTCGACCTTGCAGCACCAGTCGTTTTCTCTGAGCCTGCTGTTGACGTTACTTACGATCACCTGCCTGCTGTAAAAGCTGACGAGTTCGTTTTTGCAGTTGAGTATCTGCCAGGTCAGTTTGATCAGAGAGCTGATTCCTGCGCACAGTGTATCTCACTTCTCACTGGAGGGAAAAGACCTACTATCAAGTCAGCGAGAATTTATATCGTTTCTGGCAAACTCACAGAAGCAGAGCTTGACCAGATCAAGCACTATATGATAAACCCTGTTGAGTCAAGAGAAGCTTCCCTTGATTGCTTCGATACACTCGATATCAAGTACACTATCCCTACCACAGTCAAGACTGTTGAGGGCTTTATCTATTCAACAGACGATGACCTGAGATTCATGCTCACAGACTTGGGTCTTGCAATGGACTTTGACGATATCAAGTTCTGTCAGGATTATTTCAAGAACGTTGAAAAGAGAAATCCTACTATCACTGAGATAAGAATGATAGATACATACTGGTCTGATCACTGTCGTCATACTACATTCTCCACTATCGTCGATAACGTTTCTATCGACTCTGACTACATAGCTGCTACCTTTGCAGACTATATCAACACAAGAAAAGACCTTTATGCAGGCAGAACTGACAAGCCTGTTACACTTATGGATCTTGCTTGTATCGGCGCAAAGCAGCTTAAAAAGGCTGGTCTGCTCAAAGGCCTTGACGAGAGTGAGGAAATAAACGCTTGCTCTGTTAAGATAACTGTTGACGTTGACGGCAATCCTGAGGACTGGCTGCTCATGTTCAAAAACGAAACACACAACCACCCTACAGAGATCGAGCCTTTCGGCGGTGCGGCTACCTGCCTCGGCGGTGCTATCAGAGATCCGCTGTCAGGACGTTCATATGTATATCAGGCAATGAGAGTAACAGGTGCAGGCAATCCGCTGGTTCCTGTTGAGGACACTATCACAGGTAAGCTTCCACAGAGAAAGATAGTTGTAGGTGCGGCAAACGGTTATTCTTCATACGGCAACCAGATAGGTCTTGCTACCGGTCACGTTCACGAGATATATCACCCGGGCTATGTTGCGAAGAGAATGGAGATAGGTGCTGTA
The DNA here is from genome assembly GCF_000980385.1 of Ruminococcus sp. N15.MGS-57. Lineage (NCBI taxonomy): Bacteria > Bacillati > Bacillota > Clostridia > Eubacteriales > Oscillospiraceae > Ruminococcus > Ruminococcus sp. N15.MGS-57. Next base: position 7,164 of record NZ_LARF01000010.1, on the reverse strand, counting down.
GTAGGTGCTGCTCCTGCTGAGAACGTAAGACGTGAAAGACCTGAGCCTGAGGATATCGTTATCCTCCTTGGCGGAAGAACAGGACGTGACGGCTGCGGCGGAGCAACAGGCTCTTCAAAATCACACAACCTCCACTCACTTGAAAACTGCGGAGCTGAGGTACAGAAGGGTAACGCACCTGAGGAAAGAAAGCTTCAGCGTTTGTTCAGAAACCCTGAAGTTACTTCAATGATAAAGCGTTGTAACGACTTCGGTGCAGGCGGAGTTTCCGTTGCTATCGGCGAGCTTGCTGACGGACTTTCTATCAACCTTGACGCTGTTACAAAGAAGTATGACGGTCTTGACGGCACTGAGCTTGCTATCTCCGAGTCACAGGAGAGAATGGCTGTTGTTATCGCAAAGAGCGACCTTGAAAAGTTTATGGCTGAGGCTGCAAAGGAAAACCTTGAAGCAACAATGGTGGCAAGAGTAACTGCTGAGCCAAGACTTAAAATGAACTGGTGCGGCAACACTATCGTTGACCTTACAAGAGAGTTCCTTAACTCAAACGGAGCTGAAAAGCACACAGATATCTCTATCCCTGCACCTGTTTTCGCTGCGGAGAGCAACGAGGAAGACACTGCTGACCGCTGGGAGTCTATGATATCAAACCTCAACATCTGCTCACAGAAGGGCCTTATTGAGAGATTTGACTCAACAATCGGTGCAAACACAGTTCTTATGCCATTTGGCGGTAAATATCAGAACACACCTACACAGGCAATGGCTGCAAAGCTCCCTGTTCTTCACGGCAATACAAAGACAACGTCCATTATGGGCTGGGGCTATGACCCATATCTCTCATCTGTAAGCCCATACCACGGTGCAATGAGCGCTGTAGTTGAGTCTATCGCAAAGGTCATCGCAATAGGCGGTACATATGAGAAGTGCTGGCTCACATTCCAGGAGTATTTCGAGAGAACACAGAATGATCCTGAGCGTTGGGGCAAGCCTATGTCTGCTCTCCTCGGTGCATACAAGGCACAGATAGAACTGGGATGCGGTTCTATCGGCGGCAAGGACTCAATGTCAGGTACATTCGAGGAAATAGACGTTCCACCTACACTTGTTTCATTCGCTGTTTCAGTAACAGACGCAGACAAGGTAGTTTCACAGGAATTCAAGAAGGCCGGCTCTAAGGTAATCCTTATCAAGCCTGAATATGACGACAACAAGCTTGTGAACTTCGATTCACTGAAGGCAGTATTTGAAAAGGTAGAAAAGCTTATTGCTGAGGGCAAGGTGCTTTCATGCTGGGCTGTATCCTACGGCGGTGTATCTGAGGCTGTTGCAAAAATGGCATTTGGTAACAAGATAGGCTTTAAGTTCACAGACAAGCTCACAGCAGAAGAGCTTTACAGAGCTTGCTATGGCGCATTTGTTATCGAGCTTGCAGAGGGCGTTGACACAGACGAGAGAGTTATCGGTGAAACAACAGAAAGCTACGAGATAAAGTCAGACAATTACACAATAAGCCTTGACAAGCTCCAGACACTTTGGGAGGGCAAGCTTGAGCCTGTATATCCTGTTCATGTGAAAGAGCCTGCTGAAAAGCCTGAAAAGTACAGCTACAAGGCAGACAAGAGAGTTGCACCTGCTATCAAGGTGGCAAAGCCAAAGGTGCTTATCCCTGTATTCCCTGGCACAAACTGCGAATACGATACAGCAAGAGCCTTTGAAAAGGCAGGCGCTGAGGCTGACATCTTCGTTGTAAGAAACCTCACAGAACAGGCTATCAAGGAGTCTGTTGACGCAATGGAGAAGAAGATAAAAGAGTCACAGATAGTAATGCTCCCAGGCGGATTCAGCGGAGGCGACGAGCCTGACGGCTCAGGCAAGTTCATCGTATCATTCCTGAGAAACCCAAGACTTACAGACGCTATCCATGACCTGCTGAAAAATCGTGACGGTCTTATGCTTGGTATCTGCAACGGCTTCCAGGCACTTATCAAGCTTGGTCTTGTACCATATGGTGAGATAAGAGATATGAGAGACGACTCCCCTACACTGACATTCAACACCATTGCAAGACACCAGTCTAAAATGGTAAACACAAGGATCGCTTCCAACAAGTCACCATGGCTTGCAGGCTGTGAGGTAGGCGATATCCACAGCGTGGCTATCTCACACGGTGAGGGACGTTTCGTTGCAACAGCAGAGGAAATCGCACAGCTTGCTGCAAACGGACAGATCGCTACACAGTATGTTGACTTTGACGGAGAACCTACATTTGACATTCATTGCAACCCCAACACATCATTCCAGGCTATTGAGGGTATCACCTCACCTGACGGACGTGTTCTTGGTAAAATGGGTCACTCAGAGCGTAAGGGCTGCTGCGTATCAAAGAACGTTCCTGGTGAAAAGGATCAGAAAATATTTGAAAGCGGCGTAGCTTACTTCAAGTAAAAAAACAAAAATACAAGGGCGGAGCTTTTCCGCCCTTTGTTTATATGAGGACAAAGATATGCTGAAATACATTATAATATATCTTTCCGCAATGAGCCTTTTGACGTTCATACTTTTTGGTGCAGATAAGCACAAGGCAAGAGCACACAAATGGCGGATACCTGAGAAAACGCTCCTTGGTCTGAGCCTGCTTGGCGGCTTTACAGGAGGATTTCTGGGCATGGAATTTTTCCGTCACAAAACAAAACATTGGTATTTTTATATGGTGATGATAATTTCTCTTGCACTATGGGCATTTATCATATACAAGGTCATTGCAGAGTAGAATAAGTTCTTTAGGTAGTCGGTAACGGCTGCCTAATTTTTTGCCAATTCTGGTAAAAAGCATATAAAGCAGCGTAAACTTATTGGCGAAAAATAAAGTTAATCCTGTATAATAAAACTTGACACATACAAAACAGTGCATAGTATTATACCACAAAAAAAGACTGCTTTCTACCATTTTTTCGGGGTAGAAAGCAGTCTTTTTTCATTGTGCGTTTTTTACAGCGGCTTCAGTAAGTTCAGTTTCCGTGAAGATATAATTGCCTGCCGTCATTAGGAGTGATATACACCGTGATAGTTCCCAGCTTGCAATTTTCACTGATAGCACCACCAGTAATGCCGAAGTTCATCGTGTCAGACGGAGCGGCTGAGCCTTCATCCAAATTCTTTATAGTGTCAAGCGCAAGTTTGTCAGTTGAAGTGCCGTCTTTAGTGAAACTGCCCTCAATATCACCCTCGGAAGCAAAATTAAACTTCGCCATAATGCCCACATTAGAGTGATTTGTAACTGTGATAGCCTTTGTATCGCTAGTCCATTTGCCGTCTGCCTGATCGACCTGATGTGTTTCAGGATTCCAAGTCTTTTCGCCCTCGGTGTAATCGAAGGTCATATCTTCCCAAGTAATGTCGGCGGATATAGTTACAGGAGATTCCGCACCTGCCATATATTTGCCCTGCACGTCGGCAGTGGTGTCCGCAAAGGCAGGAACCGCCATAGAGGCTGTCATTGCCAGCGACAGTATGGATATAATAACTTTTTTTCATTTTTCTGCCCTCCTTATTCCGCTGTAACGGTGTAAATGCCGTTTTCATCAGGTCCACTAACGGTGCATCCCTCTGCTAGTTGAATACCGCCATATCTGCCTGTTTCATATTCATCCGGCTTAAAGTTATATGTACCCACACCGCAGACAATCTTTGCCTCTTCTCTATAAACATTATCAAAGGAGAATTTGCCTATCCGAATATTACCCGACAGTTTTAAGGTCGGCGTACCGGTAGTAACCATGGGAACTTTAAGCGTCCCTAACGTAAAATCGCCGGAAATGGTGACATCTTTCTTAACTTTCATTGTTCCGGTAATATTATTGACTCCCTCGAATTTCCAAATGCCGCCATAGCTAGTAAAGCAATCTTTCATGATGACACAATCTCTCAAGGTCACATCTGAGTAATTATTATTGTCGCCCAACCCATTCAGAGTACAATTGTCAACGATCAGATGTTGTTCAGCTCTTCCATTCATCTGCACATAACAACCGATAGTACCGTTGCGCAGCGTCAGCGTTTCGTTGCCATCATTTGAGAGTGAAATAGATTCGACGCTCAGCGTCTTTCTGTTCAGATCAAACTCCAGATCTTTTCCTGACGAAAGCGTCAGCATCTCGTATGCTCCGTTAAGATCGTTGTTTAGCTTTGCCTTGCCACCATTTTCAAATACACCGCGCAGATCCTCCAAATTTTTCACCATAGTTGTGTCTGAGGTATCTGAGGTGATCTTTACTGTAATAGTTCCGATCTTCTGATCTTTTGTGATCGCACCTCCGGAAATACCAAAAGCAGTTGTGTCTGTTGGGGCGTTTTCAATTGTTGTATTCTCTGCAGAAGCAAGATCAAACTCGGTCTTGTCAAAGCTGCCATTCAGCCCATCCACATCGGCTGCGTAAGGAGCTTGGGCTAGACGTTCCGTCGCATAAGGAGGAATTCGACCCGCCGTTGGGTTTCTACGAGAAGTGCAGTATTATGGACGAAATGCCTCTGGCTTACTGCGTTATCGAGCTTGTATTCGATGAGGATGGTCACGGTGTTGACTTTATTTTCCGCTACTGCAACAAGGAGATGGCGATAGTTGAGGGTGTGCCCGTGGAAGAAATGCTGAATCGGTCTTTTTATGAAGTATTTCGCAACGGAGACCGAAAATGGCTGGTATCTTACGCAGATGTAGCACTCAACGGCACAAAGCACACGCTGAAAGATTTTAGCCCTGAGATTGGGAAAGACCTCACCATATATTGCTATCAGCCCGAACCCGGTTTCTGTGCCTGCGTCCTGCTGCCAGAATAAATGCACACCCCTAGAACAACCTTTCGTTAAAAAATATAAAGGTAAAAAGTGAAAAGGCTCTGATAAGACCTATTTTAGGTCATCTCAGAGCCTTTAATCGTTAAATGAGGCACAGGTTCGATAGATACTTTTTTAGCAAGTTCTTCAAGATAATCAAGCGTAAGTTCACTTTCTGATTTTGAATTGAGCTCATCTAATGCTTCCAATAACGTCAACATTACAATACACCTCCTTGCTCATAGCCATATATTACCTTAGTCTGTCCACTTTCTTCGCCAGGCCATCCGGATATGTTGTAAGCTTTGAACGCGTCAGTTAACAAAATTTGAAGGTGTTCTTTATCGTTTAGCAATCCTTTCGGGAAATCAATACGTGTTATTTTCCAACAAACTTGTTGTTCATGAATACTCTTTATTGCTTGAACAGGTATCGGATTTGATTTATACATAAAGATAAATTCCTCTATATCATTATTCGTATCATGATGGTTATAGCAATGTGCTAACCATGTTTCAGAATTTTTGTCAATAGTTAAGTACAGGGGCATGATACCTTCTGTCGTGTCCATAAAGCTCCCGTATGGGTTCTTAATCTTTTTCTTAGCCAGTTCCTCTCTTTGCGTTGGAGTCAGCTTTTCATTAACAAATGCCATAGTCTAAACCTCACAATAATAAAAGTATTTAAGGGTATTTTAAAGAGAAACCTTATAAAACCTCTTGCTGCGCTTGTATAGTAAATACAATGAATGAAACGTAAGCACTCAGAATCTCTTCCTAATGAATTATATAGATTATTTAATTGTTTGGTTGGGATTCCATTTATTGAATTCGTGTTGCCAATTTCTTCTATATTAGGGTTAACATCCGGATTTGGTTTTAATTATAGCTTCATCAATTTCGGCACTTGGTGCAACCAAAACAACAGTATCATCTCCAACAGGACGTCACAATGTAACATCTTTGCCTGAAATATAGTCTTCATAACCTTTTTCAGATATTAAATAAGATGCACCTTTACTAAATATTTCGTCTATATTCATAATATACTCACCCCATAATCTTTAGTTGCAATGTTATTAATTCTTGTAATTTCCTGCCAAAGCCCATTTTCTTCATTCCAACCTTGCCATTCCTTACAAACACGAAGCTCCTTTTCGTGTTTTAATAGCGTTTCCTTCAATTTCTCAATTAACTCTTGATTAATGAATTTAAATGGTGCTTCGTGTCTTTTCTCATTCCTAATTTGATTCCAACATACCATAAACGCTATCCAATTCTTTGCTGGATCGCAATCAAGAAGATACAATATGGCTTCTTCGAATTTGGCAACAATTTTTTCATTTTTAGTTTCCTCATAAAGTTTGTATACTCCAAAATCTATAATTCTACTAAAATCCGTTGGTACATTTGCTGGAACAAAGTGACTTATAGGACAAGCATATCCTTTCTCTCCGCAAAGGAACTCAGCAACCTCGTTATTTTCAAATGCTTTTTTTGTAAGTTCAAGCAGCTCTTCATTTGTAATTTGTTTTTCTAATTTCATAACATTTCCTTTCCCACCAAACGACGAATAAACATTTTCTATTTTTACATCAAGTATATCTATTTGTATCAATCACGGGGACATCTTCTAAAATATCATCTATCATTAACGTTGTGAATTTGAATGTAACCATCAAACCCTCCGCATCTACCCCACCGATGACTAAAGAAGTATAATAAACTTCAAGCAACTCCATAGAGTAAATTACCCAATCTCAAAAAGTCTATAGAGCTGCTTAGACCAAATTAGATGTGGAGATAAAGATAATGATAATGAAAACAACGATCGCAACGGTAAAGAACGAATTTCGCCTGACTGAATGGTCAGCCCAGATCCAGGCACAGAAAAGTAGCTGACTTACAGTGCATAAATGGTGTGAAGAAAACGGTGTCAATGTTAATACCGTGTACTTGAATTTTGTTCCGATTATTTCGCTGCTCATTTGTTATTTAATTCCTTGCCATTAATCTATTCATTCTCTAAAATATATTCATATTCATTATCTTCGCTCCAACGGCTGTCTATATCCTTAACAGACAGCGCATTGATCGAGCCGTCATCTCTGCCAACAGCCACGATCGCATATTTATTGCTATCTGAAATTTCATACATATATACATCGGCTAAAACATGTTCCTTGTCATTGTCAAGAGATTCGGCATACGGAGCACCGAATTTTTCCTTAAAGCTCAGAAAATCTCTGCTGTTCCATGCGGTTATATCATCATATTTTACAATACTTTGTGGATTGATTATCCTGTAAATATCTATAACTTCGTACTTATT
>NZ_LARF01000113.1:0-1062 GCF_000980385.1 Ruminococcus sp. N15.MGS-57 | reverse complement strand
CAGGTTCTATTTCACTCCCCTCCCGGGGTTCTTTTCACCTTTCCCTCACGGTACTTCTTCACTATCGGTCATCAAGTAGTATTTAGCCTTCGGGGGTGGTCCCCCGTTATTCATACGAGATTTCTCGTGTCTCGCACTACTCTGGATACTGCCATGTTAATTTGGATTTCCCTTACAGGACTTTCACCTTCTTTGGTCTACCTTCCCAGATAATTCTTGTATCCTCATTAAATCAATTATGCAGTCCTTTACCCCATAAGAATTACTTCTTATGGTTTGGGCTCTTTCCATTTCGCTCGCCACTACTTTGGAAATCGAGTTTTCTTTCTTTTCCTGTTGGTACTAAGATGTTTCAGTTCCCAACGTTCCCCTTTATACACTACTTTACTCATGTATAAATAATTAGACTTCTTCTTCTAATTGAGTTTCCTCATTCGGACATCCACGTTTTATCGATTATTTGCATCTACGCGTGGCTTTTCGCAGCTTATCACGTCCTTCATCGGCTCTTGATGCCAAGGCATTCACCCTACGCTCTTAGTAGCTTAACCTCTTTTTTCATCTTTAATCTAGATTTTGGTTATTTTCCTAAAACTTATTTTAGTCTACTAGTTTCGTTATTCTAGTTTACCTTTTTTCATCTATATATTTTTCAATGTGCTATTTTTTAGAAAGCTTTATGCTTTCCTGGTGGAGATGAAGAGAGTCGAACTCTTGACCTCCTGCTTGCAAGGCAGGCGCTCTAGCCAACTGAGCTACACCCCCATATTGGTTTTTTAATGTACTATTAAAGTACATTGAAAAATAAACAATAAAATTCCTTTAAATTTAAAACTCTTTCTCCTTAGAAAGGAGGTGATCCAGCCGCACCTTCCGATACGGCTACCTTGTTACGACTTCACCCCAATCATCGGCCCCACCTTAGACGGCTGGCTCCTAATAGGTTACCTCACCGGCTTCGGGTGTTACCAACTTTCGTGGTGTGACGGGCGGTGTGTACAAGGCCCGGGAACGTATTCACCGCAGTATGCTGACCTGCGATTACTAGCGATTCCGACTTCA
>NZ_LARF01000112.1:0-1074 GCF_000980385.1 Ruminococcus sp. N15.MGS-57 | reverse complement strand
ATTTTGATTAGTTTGAAAGAGGAATAGCATGAAAAAGAAATATGAGATAAATTACTTATCAGAGGATTTTTTTGAAAAATATAACTCCAAACATTTTCCTGAAATTGAGCATAAATTAAATCGTCATTATTTAGTCCTTGTTTTAAAAGTCGAAAATAATACATATGCTATTCCATTTAGAACAAATGTATCACATAAAGCTTGCTATCGTTTTAAAAATTCATCAAGAGATACTCATAGTTTTACTGGTCTTGATTATTCAAAAGCTGTTGTAGTAAATGATGATAGATATATTGGAACGGCTGCTTTTATTGATGAAAAAGAATTTTTAGAATTAAACAGAAAATATTACTTTATAATAAAACAATTTTCAGCGTATGTTAGTGGGTATAAAAAATATGTAGCTGGAGAATTAGATGATTTTTCTTCAAAGAAATATAGATATTCTACTTTGCAATATTTTCATTCTGAAATTGGTATATCAGTAAAACAGAATATTGAGCCTAAAGAAAAAGCAGTTGCTGCAAGCGCTGATGTGCCTGCAATTCATCCTGCTGTCATACGCAGACGAAGAAATGTGGGTAGATCTCGCTAATTAATTATATTAAATTGCTAATTGCATTATTGACATTCTGTTGTTTGTGTTGTATAATATCAGTGTTGTAAGCTTGATGAGCTTGCAGCGGTTGTCCTGACCGTGCAAAAATGGGAGTTATTAAAGACGGGAGTCCTACCGTGTAAAATAAATGGGAGCTATCAAAGACGGGGACCCTACCGTATAAAATAAATGGGAGTTTTAAAAGGCGGGAGCCCTACCGAGCAAATAGGATCAAAAGCAGTACAGGTGTGCTGCTTTTTTATGTTGAATTTGTAGGTTTGTCAATCATATTGGACACTATTATTAAGAAATTCGATAGGCGAAAACCATTTGAGGGGACGCATAGGACGGTTGTTTGTTCGACTTAAACGTGCAGCTAGCTGCACGTTTAAGTCGTCGCAGGAATAAAACCTATGGCACGAATAGAATTTGTTGTGATCTTCTCGGTGACTGCGCTCTACTTTGCCATTGTGCCT
>NZ_LARF01000009.1:0-50492 GCF_000980385.1 Ruminococcus sp. N15.MGS-57 | reverse complement strand
AGGGACTCCACACTTCCGTCCCAGCGTTTCAGCCAGAAATATATATATGAACGTGATTTATTGTATTTTCTGCTCGCTCGGCTCACTCCATATTTCTTTGCGTAATTCATTAAGGATTGACGAAACTTCATATCTTGTGTTATACTATTCATGAGAGATAGGCTTCCTTTCTGATTTGAATTTGGTGTGGTAACTTTATTTTATCAGATTTTTGTCTATCTCTCTTTTCTTTTTTCTTAATTTTGTCCAATATCTATTGTAGCACTACAAAAAAAATATTGCCGGCAAGCCATGGGCTATTGAAAAATCCTGATGGATATGTTATAATAATATTTATGAGTATTTTTTAAGAGGGTTTTATTATGCAGGGTTGTAAAAAGGTTGTTTCCATTCAGGATATATCGGGCCTTGGCAGGTGTTCGCTGACGGTGGTGATACCGGTGCTTTCGGCAATGGGTATTCAGGTGTGTCCTGTGCCTACGGCTGTGCTTTCGGCTCACACGGGCTACAGCGAGTTTGTCATGAGAGATCTTACGGATTTCATGAAACCGGCTTTGGAACACTATAAGAAAATGGATATGAAATTTGACTGTGTGTACAGCGGGTTTCTAGCTTCAAGCGAGCAGATAGACCACTGCCTTGAGTTTTTCGAGGCTTTTCCTGACGCCCTGAAGGTCGTAGACCCTGTTATGGGTGACGGCGGAAAGGCATATAAGACCTACACAAAGGAGCTTTGCAGCCGTATGGTCGAGCTTGTAAAGGTGGCGGATATAATCACGCCTAACCTCACAGAGGCGGCTATACTTCTTGGCGAGGAATATCCTACGGCTTCAATGCGCAGCTCTGAGATAAAATCATGGCTTGTAAGGCTTTCAAAGCAGGGCGCAAAGATCGTTGTTATCACAAGCGTAAATCTTGCAGACGGCGGAATGTCAACTGTAGGCTATGATAAAGAAAATAATAGCTTTTGGAAAATAAAGAATGATTATGTTCCTGCACACTATTCAGGAACGGGAGATATGTTCACAAGTGTTCTTATTGGAGGACTTCTCAAGGGTGACAGCCTGCCTATCGCAATGAACAGAGCCACAGCGTTCACAGAGCTTACTGTCAAGACTACATACAGCTACCAGACCCCATGGACAGATGGTCTTATGCTAGAGGGTCAGCTCCCTTGGCTCACAAGCTATCAGGAGCTTAGGGACTATACGAATTTGTGATATCGGGAAGAGTGATCGCAGATGAACAGACTTAATATCGTGCTTGTAGAGCCGCAGATACCGCAGAACACAGGCAATATTTCAAGGACTTGTGCAGTGACAGGTGCGGCACTGCATCTTGTGAAGCCTTACGGCTTTGAGATAAGCGACAAAAAGCTAAAACGTGCAGGGCTTGATTACTGGGATAAGCTGGAGATACATGAGTATGACGACCTTGACGACTTTTTCTCCAAAAACAGTGGTGAGTTTTACTTTTTTACCACAAAGGGCAGAATGGTACACTCAGATGTGGATTATTCGCAGGATAGGGAAGTGTATATAATTTTCGGCAGAGAGGACAAGGGGCTGCCTGAGAAACTGCTTTATGAAAATCCCCAAAGCTGTGTGAGGATACCAATGAGGAAAACGCTCAGAAGCCTTAATCTGTCAAACTCAGTGGCGATAGCCTGCTATGAGGTTTTAAGGCAGTGGGATTATCCCGACCTTGGCAGAGAGGGCAAGCTGACGCAATATACATGGGACGAATAAAATAAATAAAAAAACGGAGGGTGAATTTATGGCAAAAATAAAATTTCTTACCGACTCAGCGAGCGATATCACTGATGAGCTTGAAAAGAAGCTGGATATCCAGATAATGAATTTCAAGGTGGCAATGGGTGATGACAGCTACACATCAAGGATAGATTTCGACAACGAGAAATTCTACAAAATGCTTGACGATTTTGACGGCATACCTGTTACATCGCAGATAACAGCTTTTGAATATCAGGAAACTTTTGAGAAGCTCTACAGCGAGGGCTATACTGATGTTATAAACACTACCATAAACTCAAAAGGCTCGGCAACATACAACAACGCTGTTATGGCGGCAGAGGAGTTTTATTCCGTTCACCCTGAAGCAAAGGGCAAGTTCACTATATACAATATAGACGGCGAGAGCTACTCAGGAGCGTATGGTTATGCAGTAGTTCAGGGCGCAATGAAAGCCACAAAGGACGTTCCTGCGGCTGATATCGTGGCATTTATGGAGGACTGGATAAAGAACTGCGTTATTTTCTTTGCACCATATACACTCAAATATGCAAAGAAGTCAGGAAGAATTCCGTCTGCGGCTGCTTTTGTGGGCGAGGTAATGGGTCTTAGACCTATCATGAGGATACATGACCATGCTATCGTTACAGAAACAAAGGTAAGAGGCGACAAGGCTATTGTGCCAAAGATACTTGACCTGACTGTAAAGGAAATGATACCGCAGACACCTTACTGCATAGTTTACGGCAATGACGAGAGTGTCAGGGACGAAATGGCGCAGGCTATGACGAAGAAGGTGGGCTATCCACCTGCGGAGTGTTTCCAGATAGGTGCGGCAATTGCAATAAACGCAGGTCCAAAGGTGACGGGCGTTATCTTTAAGGCACAGAATAAGTAAATTTGATATGGATATAAAAAGACGGACGTTTCGCTTTGAAACGCCCGTTTTTTTGTCAGCTCATGTTGTTATTTGTTTTTGCGTGATTTTCTGCCTGCAACTACAAGTCCGCTTCCTGTGATAAGGATAGTAAAGAGGATACCGCCAAGGTCATTGCCTGTGTTAGGGTTTGTGCTTCCTGCATTGTTCTTTACAGGGTTCTTGCTGTCAGTGTTTGAGTTGCTGTTTGTGCTTGTGCCACTGTTATTTGAACTTGTGTCTTTGCTGTCTGAGTTTGTATCGCTGCTGTCAGAGCTTGTATCATTTGCCTTTGGCGTCATAGTAAGGTCAGTGATGACCCACAAGGTGCCGTCAGAGCCGTCGCTCGTATCATTTTCATAGCGTTTGTAATTTACAAATTCGCCGTTTATCTTCAGCTTAGTGTCTGGCCCGAATATGTAAGAGGTATTTTCACTTTCAACAAAACCAACAGCCGTCACATACACACCATAATAGTAAGTCTTTCCGGCTTCAAAAGCGGTGATCTTGTTTTCATAAATTTCGCTTCCCCACTCTGGCTCTGTAGAGATCAGACCGGTCTTGCTGTCAAGCTCCCACCACGCAGCTCGGAGCGCATAGTTTGCGCCGTCTGGCACATTGCCTGTAAACACTGGCTTGTCGCCGTCCTTGAAGTTGATGGTGGCGTCGTTGATCTCCACCACGTCAATAACTTTCACGGTGGACGGCGTCATGGTCAATACATTGCTGAACCAAATGGTTTCACCGCTATCATCCACATCGATCTGATCGGGTGTCAGGGTGATTTCTTCGCCGTTGATATAGAGCTTCGTGTTCTGATCGAAGCGGTAGCCCTCTTCCATGCCCAAATCGGAAATCTTGAAATATACGCCATAGGTATAGCTTTTGTCGGCTTCAAATTCCGTAATGAGCTTACCGTTATAGCGTTCGTTCCAGTAGTCGCTGGAGGTAATGCCATAACCGCTGCCGTCATTGGCGTCCCACCGCTGATGATCGGTGTCAACGATAGGGTCAATGACACCGGTGCTGAAAAGCGGTTTATCTCCGGCATTAAAGTTGATAATGGCATTAAGTCGGATTTCTTCAACAGCCTGACCGGGGCGCAGCTCTGTTCCATATCTAATAAGACAGGTCTTGCCGTCATCCATCACCATGACCCACGCGCTAGACGGCAGGCTTGCTCCATTCAGTGTAACATTTTCATTTTTCAAATTGCGATCGAAGGTATAGCCGTCCTTTGCCTGAAGTTTCACGGAATATATATACCTTCCGCCCTTTTCAAAGGTATTGAATCGAACATCGTCGTCCGAATAAACGCTTTCATCAGAATACCAGTAGCCAACCGTGTGCATTGTGTCGTCGGCGTCCTTTTCCTGCTTTTCCCAACACTCAAAGAGAATATCATATTTATCCTGATTAGTGCCTGTTCGCTTGGCCGATGCCTGTGGGGCATTGCCCGGCTGATAATCGAGCTTCACGTTTTCGATATCGATCATGTTAATACTGCTTAAAGTTGCCGCAGGCGTCCAATGTGCTTTTAGAGTAATATTCCCAGTGATCTTGGTATCAAAGGTATACTTTGCATCATTTAGATACCACCCAGCAAAATCATAGCCGTTCCTCTTCGGTTCATTTGGCTCGATCGCAGAAGTATTCAATACCTTTTGCTCTGACACTGCACTTCCGCCGTCTGAATCAAATGTCACTGTGAACTCATCAAAAGACCATGGAAATACACCACAGTTCTCGATCGTACCTCCAGAAATGACAACAATCGCCGTATTGTTTTTGCCATATACTGCATTGCCGAGACCTCCCAAGTCTACCTTGCAGTCCTTAATTGTGCCGCCGGTCATGGTGAAGCTGCCATTTTCGTATATGTTCACTGCACCGCCATTATTGCATGCAGAACAGTTTTCAATCGTTCCGCTGTTCATCACGAAGAAGCCGCCCTGCTTGACAAATACAGCACCGCCGTCGTCATCCGCTCTGCAGTTGCTGATCGTACCATCGTTCATTGTAAATGTGCAGCCCATGCCTATATCCACAGCAGCGCCGTCATCACCTGCTTTGCAATCCTTAATAGTACCGCCGTTCATAACGAACTTGCCGTACTTGACCGGAGTTTCCGTTACACCAGTGTTGGATACATCCACTGCGCCGCCGTCTCCGTCGGCATCCGTGCAATTCACGATACTGCCGCTCTCTAGAGTAAGCGTTCCGCCCTTGACTTCAAATCCGCAGTTCTTGTTCTGCCCATCGATCTTGCCATTGGTGCCGCTGTCCTTTACTGTTAGGTTTCCGCTGCTGCGCACCCGAATTATATCCTCATCTGTCGAGCTGCAGCTCAGGGTATATCCGTTGAGATCAAGAGTAACAGTGCGCTCCACATCTAGTTCCCAGGTGGTCTCAATGTTTCCGCCCAACTTGATCTCTGCAAATTCCGTATTTTCCAATGCCGACTTCAGTTCCGTTTCATTACTGACTGTAGAATTTTCAGCAAATGTCAACATAGACATTTGTGGTGCTGCCAAACATAGGGTAAGGATAAAAGCGGTTATTCTCCCTTGCAGTGATCGTTTTTTCATAATATACATCTCCTTTTGATATTATATTTTTTCTCATGTTCGTTATTATCCTATAAGCACACCTCCATTACTTTGTATTTTCCCTAATGTGATATCCTTTATCACATTATAACAAATCTATGAATAAATTTGTGATTTATTTCATAATAGTCATATGCCAATTTTGAAATTATATATCGTGGGGGACTTCCTTTTTTGATAAATATGATATATAATTAACGTAATACCATATGACAGCGGGAGGGATCGTTAAAATGAAGTTTTGCGAACAGCTTGGTAAGTATATAGAACAGCTTTCCTGCACGGCAAAGGAGCTTTGTGAGTTGTCAGGGATATCTCCCTCAACATTTAGCAGATACAGAAGCGGAGAGAGAATACCTGAGATAGACACTGTGGCGTTTGACGGGCTTTGCAAAGCTCTTGAGGCTGTGGCAAGGGAAAAAGGCTATGGCGATATGACAAGGGAGAATATAAAAAGAGCCTTTCTTGACTGTGAAGATATCATACCTGCCGACAGAGAGTCTATGCGGCAAAATTTCAATACCCTTATCTCAGCCCTTGATATAAACATCAAGCGTATGTGCAAGGAGATAAATTATGATGTTTCCACTGTTTTCCGTATACGGAACGGTACTAGAAAGCCTGCCGACCCAGAACGCTTTGTCGCCGCAATAGCAGGCTTTACTGCAAGGGAGCTTAGAACTCCCACAGAGATATCAGCGGTCGCACAGCTTGTGGGCTGTAATGAAAGTGATATAGAGGATGTGTCACAGCGTTATGAAGTGATATGCAAATGGCTGTTCAGCGATCATGCCAGACAGAGCAGAGAGATAAAAAGCGGTGGAATTGAAGAGTTTCTTGATAAGCTTGATGAGTTTGACCTGAACGAATACATAAAGGTGATACGTTTTGATGAAATGAAAGTACCTGCATTGCCTTTTCAGCTTCCTGTGTCAAAAAGTTATTTTGGCATCAAGGAAATGATGGAAAGTGAGCTTGATTTTCTGAAAGCCACAGTCTTGTCACGTTCTAATGAGCCTGTGATAATGTACAGTGATATGCCTATGAAGGAAATGGCTGATGATCCTGAATTTCCGAAGAAGTGGATGTTCGGTATGGCTCTGATGCTTAAAAAGGGTCTGCACCTTTGTCAGATACATAATTTTGACCGCTCCTTAGATGATATGATGCTTGGTCTTGAAAGCTGGATACCGATGTATATGACGGGGCAGATAGCGCCTTACTATTTGAAAAACGTACAGAATAATGCTTTTTTGCATTTGCTGAAGGTATCAGGTGCGGCGGCTCTTTCAGGGGAAGCCGTGGCAGGGTTTCACAGCGAGGGCAGATATTATCTGACCAAGTCCAAAAAGGAGCTTGGATATTATCGTAAACGTGCTAATGATCTGCTTTCAAACGCCTGCCCGCTTATGGAGATATACCGAAGTGACAGGGAAAAAGATTTCAGCGATTTTCTCACTGCCGACTCTCACAGACGTGGCAGGCGCAGGAGTATTTTATCTGCTCTGCCTGTTTATACTATGGATAATGACCTGCTCAATAGTATACTTGACAGAAACGGTATTGACGACCGCCGGGGCAGAGATATAAAAGCTTATGTCAGCGAGCGTAAAAAGCGAGTTGAGAGCATACTGGAAACCATGACCATAGAGGACGAGATATGCTGTCTTTCCCAAGAGGAATTTGAAACACGTCACCATGCCCTTGACCTGTCGGGTGTATTCTGTGCCAGTGATGTTCTTTACAGCTATGATGATTATTCTGCACATTTAAAAAGCACAGAACGCTATGCACAGACACATGAAAACTATAGCCTTAAATATGCTAAGAGGCAGACCTTCTGCAATTTGCAAATACTGATCCATGAAGGTCAGTGGGCGATGATATCAAAGGGAAATGCGCCTGCTATACATTTTGTTATACGACACCCGAAGCTTCTCAGCGCCTTAGAGAATTTCATTCCGCCTGTTATAGAAGATCAATAAAATGCAGGATCATACTATCCCCTTGGTGTTCCTGACGAAAAACGGACGTTTCCGATGGAAACGTCCGTTTTTATAGCCAAAAGAAATATATTCGGTTATTATTCTTCGTCCTTTGCGGCAAATCTGTTGAAGATAACTGCAAATATCGCAAAAATAACATATCCTGCGGCAATGACAGTGAGAATGTTCTTTGTCATTTCAACGCCTGTTGACGGATTTACTTTTGAGCTGTCAGCCTGCGATGAGGCCTCGTCAACTATCAGCTGTATCTTTTCTGTTGCCTGTGATCCTGTAAGCTCCTGCGAACTGTCGCCCTCGCTTACTGTAGTAACAGCCGCACCGACATTTTCAGGCTGTCTGGCTGCTGTTGTGGTGGTGCTTTCAGGCTGTGTGTTTTCGTCAGCCTTTGGCTCTGTACTTACTGTTGTAGTTGTGGTCGTTGTATCGTCAGCAGGCTTTGGTTCTGCCGCTGTGACCTTTGTAACGGCTGATGTGTCAACTGCTTCCTTGACAGGCGTTACTTCCACGGAGGCTATCTGAAAATCTGCATTTGCCTTTAAATAATAAAGCTGTACGAAAACCTCGTCACTTGTTCTTGAAGGGTCAAGATCTGAGTATATCCACTGTGCTTCCTCGCCACCTGTGAGCTTCGTGCTCTGTGCAGACCAGCTTCCGTCTACCAACGCACCGACTGCACCGCTTGCGTTGCCTGATGACTTTACGTTGACCTTTACATTGTAATGCTGTGAATAGTCTGTTATGTAGTCAGAAAGCTTGAAGCCGAACTGAAGGGAAGTTTCGCTGTTGAAGTCGGCGTCACCCTGCTTGTGTGTGAAAAGCGGTTCGGACTCAGGCTGTGCAGATGTTGCGGTCGTAGTGGTCTGAGTTTCGCTCTTTGCTGTTGTAGTCGTTGTGGTGGTTTCAACAGGCTTTGTTGTAGTTGTTGTAACTTTCTCAGATTTAGCCGTAGTTGTGGTAGTCGCTTCGGACTTGGTCGTAGTCTTTGCTGTAGTCGTCGTTGTAGTTGTGGTCGACTTTGATGTGGTTGTAGTAGCTTCAGCCTTAGATGAAGCAGTCGTAGTGGTCGTTGCAGGAGTTGTTGTGATCTCCTCCCCTGCACTGACAGTGAGCGGTGAACCCTCTGTAGGTGCTGAGTATGAAACTGACTTGTATCCACCGTCAGCTTCCGCCACCATTGTTTCAACCTCTACCCAATAGTTTATCTTGCCTGTTACGCCGTCCTTTACCTTGAAAGTCGCAAGGGCAAGGTCTGTGCTGTCCTTTATGTTAGAGCCTGTAAGGTTTGCACCGACTATTTTTATAGTGCCCGATGAAGCAACATAGTTGGTTATAACAGAGAATTTGCTTCCCACATTGTATGTACTCTCGCTCTCCTCATCGGTCGGCACATATACTGTTACCTTTGACGGGTCATAATGCAGGTCTATAGTGAAGCCTGCAACGCCTGTTTTATCAGGCTCAAGGCTCGCTTTTACGTTTATGCTGTCGCCTGCCTGTGCAAAGTTCTTGTCGCTTGTGAGCTTTATCTCGTTTCCGCCTGATGCACTAGCCACTGTGGAAACAATGCTCGTGAGCATAAGAAACGCTGTTGCCACCGACAGCGCCATCTTGTTTATTTTCAGTTTTTTCATTTGATACCTCCGTTGCAAAATCGTGTTTTTCTGTCAGTATTTTGCTCTTGATTAATTTTGTTTACTATTGTTTTGTCTTTAATTTGTAATATTTCATTATAAAATATTACAAGTTCTGTTACCTTTGTCGTAATAGGATTATATCACAATATAAAGTAGCACGTCAATAGTCAAAACAGCGAAAATAAGCATATTTTTTTGGATATATTTATAATGAGAGCATTTGTGTCACAATATGTATGTACCGATCAACAGCAAAGCCACTAAATAGGCTGTAATAAATCTGTAACCTTTAAGTGAAAGCTGCATTTTACTAAATGTAAATTTTTTATGTATCAAAAAGACTGTTGACAAAGCACTGAGAAATGTACTATAATGAGGGTGAAGTTTTGTACTTGATACAGAAAAATGTACAAACTAATGTGTGTAAAAATAAGGACTTATACATTGGCGTGCCTTGTTGTGGTATTGCCTATATCTTCTGAGGTGAACGAGTTGATAAAAAAGATGATTTCATATATCCTGTCATTTGCTATTGCAGCGTCAATGGCGGCTTCGTGTTTGACGGCTTCAGCGGCAAATATGACGGGAAGCTGTACGGCAGACGTTCTGAACGTTCGCAGCGGTGCAGGCACAGGCTATTCTAAAACAGGCACAGTAAGCTATGGCGACAGCCTGACTATACTTTCCGAAACCGCCGACTCAAGCGGTGCGAAATGGTATAAGATATCATGCGGCAATTTGACGGGCTATGTTTCTGCTGCATATGTTCAACTAACATCAAGCGGCTCGCAGGGCAGTTCTGACGCTGATTTTGAGAGGTATATGACAAAGCAGGGCTTTCCTGAAAGCTATAAGCCATATCTGCGAACGCTCCATGAACAGCACCCAAAGTGGATATTTACCGCTCAGAAGCTTGGCGTGGATTGGAACACTGCGTTAAAGGAAGAATGTGTTGTGGGCAGAAACCTTGTCCACTCGTCGGCACTGGCTTCATGGAAGTCAATGGAAAAGGGTGCATATGATTTTAACGGCGGTTATTGGTATGGGCTTGACGGCTCGTGGGTGGCGGCTTCAAAAGAGATAATAATGTATTATATGGATCCGAGAAATTTTCTCAACGATACATACATTTTCATGTTTGAAAATCAGTCATATGATCCCTCGTATCAGACGGAAAGCGGTGTAAAAACTATTCTTGCAGACACTTTTATGAGCCGAAGCTACACTTGTCCTGACACAAAGAAAAAGTATACATATTCGCAGACCTTTATGGACGCTGCAAAGAAATCGGGCGTTTCACCTTATCACCTTGCTTCAAGGTGCAGGAACGAGCAGGGCGTAAATGGTGCGCCGCAATCCCTTGGTACTGTGAAAGGCTATGAGAATTATTTCAACTTCTTTGACATTCAGGCTTATGCGACCTCTACCATGACAGCCGCAGAAATGGGCTGTAAGTATGCAAAGACTACTAATCCGACCTATCTTCTTCCTTGGACAAATCAGTACAAGTCCATAGTGGGCGGCTCGATATTCTTAGGCACAGGCTACATAACAAAGGGTCAGGATACCCTTTATCTGCAAAAATTTGATATGGTAGACGGCGGAAACGGGCTTTATTACCACCAGTATATGACCTGCGTTTTCGGTCAGGCGAATGAAGCAATAAGCCTAAAAAACGCCTATTCTCAGGATATTTTGAATAGCGCAATGGAGTTCAAGATACCTGTTTACAACAATATGCCTGATAAACTTTGCCCAAAGCCTACAAGCAGTGGAGATAACAACAATTATCTTAAATCTCTCAGCGTTTCAGGCACGAGCATTTCACCAAAATTCGATAAGTTCACCACAAGCTATACTGCCAAAGTCAATGCGGAGGTTTCTTCTGTTACTGTTAATGCAAATCCGCTGGGCAAAAGTGCAAAGGTGTCTGGAAAGGGCAAGGTGAGCCTTAAAACGGGCGAGAATACCATCAAGGTCACCTGCACGGCGGCAAGCGGTGTAAAACGGACGTACACCATAAAAATAACAAGAAAAGCCGCTTCACAGACACTGCAGCAGGGAGATGTGAATGGTGACAAGTATCTGACAGTTGTGGATGCTTTGCTCATGCTGCGTTACAATGCAGGCAAGACGCAGCTTGATCCCGCTCAGCTAAAGCGTGCGGATATGAACGGTGATGGAAAGGTCGATGTTATCGACGCTCTTACGCTACTGAAAAAGATAAGTCAGAGTTAAAAATGCAAAAAAACAGGAGCGTTACCACCATGGTACGCTCCTGCATGAGGCTATTTCATCATCATTGAAATGCCGTCCATTACGTCACCGATAGCTCTGATAGCACGTCCTGTGCGGCTTTTGAGCATTTTCTTTTCGCTTGATGTCGCCTCTGTGACTGCATAAGCCACTGTTCCTGCGGCTATCGCCATTGAAACGCCTGTTATCATTGACTTCATCTTCATTGCTGTTTCCTCCTTTTTTCTTTGTAATATTATTTTTCGCAGTAAGAGAACAGCTATGCCATGCAAATGAAGTCAAGAGGGTTGACGGTATTTTCCCGTGAATGTTCGTATTTTGTGGTGTTGTGAAGGCTTTTTCAGTTGATGTTTAGTGCTATTGTATAAAATGTGATTAAAATTTTTGCAATTTATATGTAAAAGTAAAAGAGGTATGTTCATATCTCAAACGTTTAGTATAAATATTATTCATAGATATATAATAAATATGTATTTGCATTAACATCAAAATAGTGGTATAATAAATGGGTATAAAAAATAAAGGATCTTGGTATGCTCTGAGATCTGATAGTAAGGAGTAATATTAAATGGGTATGACAATGACTCAGAAAATTCTGGCAGCCCACGCAGGTCTTGACGAAGTCAAGGCAGGTCAGCTTATAATGGCGAACCTTGACCTGGTTCTCGGCAACGACGTTACGTCCCCTGTGGCTATCAACGAGTTCAATAAAGCGGGCTTTACAGATGTTTTCGATAAGAATAAGGTCACAATGGTCATGGATCACTTTGCACCTAACAAGGATATCAAATCCGCTACACAGTGCAAGACCTGCCGTGATTTTGCTTCAAAGTATGACATAAAGAATTATTTCGACGTTGGCGATATGGGCATTGAACACGCTCTGCTTCCTGAAAAAGGACTTGTCGCTCCAGGCGACTGCGTTATCGGTGCTGACTCACATACTTGTACATATGGTGCACTTGGCGCATTCTCAACAGGTATCGGCTCAACAGATATGTGCGCAGGCATGGCAAAGGGAAAGACTTGGTTCAAAGTCCCAGCCGCTATCAAGTTCAATATCGTAGGCAAGCTTCCAAAGTATAGTGCCGCTAAGGACGTTATACTTCATATAATCGGCATGATAGGCGTTGACGGCGCACTTTACAAGTCTATGGAATTTTCAGGCGAGGGTCTGAAAAACCTCTCCATGGAGGACAGGCTTTGCATGGCTAACATGGCTATCGAAGCAGGTGCTAAGAACGGCATATTTGCAGTTGACGATGTTACACTTGATTACATCAAGGATAAGGTAGACAGAGAGTATAAGATATACAAGGCTGACGATGACGCTGAGTATGAGGCTGAATACACTATTGACCTCAGCCAGATAAAGCCTACAGTTGCTTTCCCGCATCTGCCTGAGAACGCAAGAACATTTGACGATATCCCGGAGGTCAAGATAGATCAGGTGGTCATCGGCTCATGTACGAACGGCAGGATAGAGGATCTGAGATGTGCCGCTGAGATACTTGACGGCAAAAAGGTGGCAAAGAACGTTAGATGTATCGTTATCCCTGCCACACAGAAGGTATATATGCAGGCCATGAAAGAGGGTCTGCTGGAGATATTCATAAATGCAGGCTGTGCGGTTTCTACACCTACCTGCGGTCCATGTCTTGGCGGACATATGGGTATTCTTGCAAAGGGCGAAAGAGCCGTTGCAACAACAAACAGAAATTTCGTGGGACGTATGGGTCACCCAGAATCAGAGGTTTATCTGGCTTCACCTTACGTTGCCGCCGCTTCAGCTGTGACAGGCAAGATCTCACAGCCGTCGGAAGTTATGTGATATTCGGGGAGAAAATCAGCTGACAGATCTTGCGTTGGGGGAATAATTGATATGCGGCATGACCGCATATACGACTTGGGGGCGAGAACAGATGAAAAATTATCTTAGGGAAATATTCTCCGATATACTTCTTAGTATTGTTACAAAGAAGTACGGAACTTCACTAAATGACTATCAGCGTGAGGAGAAGGCTGACGAGATCATTCAGGAACTCCATGACAAAAATACATTTACCGTGGAAATGACGCAGGCTCTTATTGACAAGAAGGGCTTCAATACCTTTTATACCTCCAATATCGGGGGTACACCTGTGTATGCTCTCGTTAAAGAGGGAATGTTCCACAAGGTAAAGATCTGCTATTTTATTACAAGAAACAAGGATACTATAGACGGCCCGTATCTTGAAAAGATATATGAAGAGCTTAGAAAACAGGCGATAGGAGAAAATATATTCCATTCGTCAGAGTTCAAGCAGGGCTGATAAAGTTTGACGAAAGGGGTTTTCATAATGAAAGCTTGCGGAAAAGTACATAAATACGGGGATAACGTAGACACAGACGTTATTATCCCTGCAAGATACCTCAACACACCTGATATGCAGGAGCTTGCACAGCACTGCATGGAGGATATTGACGTTGACTTTGCAAAGAACGTTCAGAAGGGCGATATAATGGTAGCAAAGAGCAATTTTGGCTGCGGTTCATCAAGAGAGCATGCGCCTGCTGCTATCAAGGCGAGCGGGATATCCTGCGTTATAGCAAAGACATTCGCAAGAATATTCTACAGAAACGCTATAAATATCGGACTTCCTATCATTGAGTGCGAGGAAGCTGCTGAGAAGATAGATAACGGTGACGAGGTGGAGATAGATTTCGACAGTGGCGTTATCACAAACAAGACCAAGAATGAGACCTATCAGGGTCAGTCATTCCCTGAGTTTCTTATCAATATCATCAACAGCAATGGTCTTCTTAACTCACTTAAATAAGATATTTTGAAACTTTAAGGGGGATCTCTCAAAAGGGGTCGCCCTTGAACTGTTTCTATGAAGGGGTGAAGCTATGAAAGCTAAAAAGCTATTTGCGGCACTTACAGCAGGGGTAATGCTGGTGTGCAGCGCAGGCTGCTCGAAAAAAGAGGAGAGCAGTAATAAATTTGAATACAGCAGCAAGGATTTTCTGCCTTTTATGGTAATGGTGGACGGCAGCAAGATAGACCTGACCCTAAGCTCTGCAGAGATAAACAGAAAGCTTGGCGGCAGTTTTGCAAGGGGAACTGCTTCAAACAGCAGTATAGTGCTTGTGGAAAAGGACGAAAAGATCGATAAAAAAGGCGTTACAACAAAGACCTTTGCCTGCAATAAGCCTGAGATAAATGGTGCTGGATTTTCCACTTTCAACGGACTTTGGGCGAATATAGACGAAGCAAGCATAGACAGCACTGTTTCACCCAACAGCATAAAGGTCAAAGGCTCTGACGGTTTGTCTTACTACTGGTCATATTATATGGATGGCGAGGAGATAGACTATAGTCAGGTGAACTTTGACGGCACTGATACGGCGGACAGTTATATGCAGTATCAGCTCAAAGGCATGGCTGCTGACGATTATTGCAAAAAGAAGCTTATTGACGGCGAGTGTTCGGTCTATACAGGCATTTTGTTCATGACAGCCGAAAAGCAGAGCTATTCCTGCGAGATAAGCGTTTCGACTTTAAATTCTGAGGAGGAAAAATAACATGGAAAAGAAAATAACAGTTATAAAGGGCGACGGGATAGGCCCTGAAATAGTAACAGAAGCACAGAAGGTCCTCGACAAGGTTGCTGAAAAGTTCGGTCATAAGTTTGTTTATACTGATATCCTTATGGGCGGCTGTTCTATAGATAAATATGGCGTTCCGCTTACAGACGAGGCTGTCGAGATAGCAAAGAACTCAGACGCAGTTCTGCTTGGCTCTATCGGCGGAAATACTTCCACTTCACCATGGTATAAGCTTGCTCCGAACCTCAGACCTGAAGCCGGACTTTTGAAAATAAGAAAAGAGCTTGGTCTGTTCGCCAACCTGCGTCCTGCAAATCTTTATCCTGAACTTAGAGAGGCTTGCCCACTTAAGGACGATATAATCGGCGATGGCTTCGACATGATGATAATGAGAGAGCTTACAGGCGGTCTGTATTTTGGTGCGAGAAAGACAGAGAACGTTGACGGCGTTGAAACTGCCGTTGATACTCTTACATATAACGAGAACGAGATAAGAAGAATTGCTATCCGTGGCTTTGACATCGCCATGAAGAGAAGAAAGAAAGTTACAAGCGTTGATAAGGCTAACGTTCTTGATTCTTCAAGACTTTGGAGAAAGGTAGTAAACGAGGTAGCTAAGGATTATCCTGAGGTCGAGCTTGAGCATATGCTCGTTGACAACTGCGCAATGCAGCTTGTAAGAGATCCTAAGCAGTTTGACGTTATCCTTACAGAGAATATGTTCGGTGATATCCTTTCAGACGAGGCCGCTATGATATCAGGCTCACTTGGTATGCTGGCTTCCGCTTCACTGAACGACACAAAGTTCGGTATGTATGAGCCTAGCCACGGCTCTGCACCTGATATCGCAGGACAGGATAAGGCTAACCCTATCGCTACTATACTTTCAGCTTCAATGCTTCTGAGATTTTCTTTCGATATGGATAAGGAAGCAGACGCAATCGACAATGCTGTCAAGAAGGTGCTTGAGGCAGGCTACAGAACAGGGGATATCATGTCAGAGGACATGAAGCTCGTTGGCTGTAAGAAAATGGGCAGTCTTGTTGCAGATATGATATAACAGCACAATACCAGTTTTCAGACGGTGATAATAAATGTATTATTATATTTTCGGAATAACAGACAAGGGAAATTACCGTGAACAGAATGAGGACTGCATTTTAATAGACCACGAGGTCATCAACAGCGGCAGCTATGAATCAACTGTCGCTGCTCCTTTTATTGCAGCCGTTTGCGACGGCGTTGGTGGAGAAAATGCAGGAGAGGTCGCCTCGGAGCTTTGTTTAAGGCATCTTTCCATTCTTGAATATAATTCAGGGGTGGATATGAAAAGAACGCTTATCGATGTTCACAACAAAATAAAAAAGCAGGGCGTAAGGGCTGAAAACGCTGCAAATATGCAGACCACCCTGTGTTGCCTTGCGGTGGACGAGGAAAGCAGAGCAATGTGCATAAACGTTGGCGACAGCAGAATGTACCGCTATGTGAACGGCACTATCAGACAGATATCTGTTGACCAATCCTATGCACGATATATGTATGAGCATGGCAGGATAGAAGATGTGTCAGAGCTTGAGCCACAGTATCAGAATGCCATAATATCTTCTATCGGCAGCACTCTCAATGAACCTGATGTGGCACAAACACCATTGGTGGCTGATTTTGGCAAAGAACCTGACGATATGATAATCATAGTGTCAGACGGCGTGTCGGATTACGTTTCTGAGGAAGAAATGGTGGTGGGGCTTGGTCTTGACCTTTCTGTTTCTGAAAAGCTAGGCGCTATAATGGAGCTTGCCCTCACAAACGGCGGAACTGACAATGTTTCCGTTGTGGGCATAAAGCCTTATCTTGACGATCATGAGCTTAAAACGCTCACAGCAAAAAAGGCTGTGGAAAAGACAGTGAGCGTGCAGGATATGCTTGAAAGTAAGAAGCCTGAAAAGGCGGAAGCTGTAGAGGAAAAGAAGCCTGACGAGCAGACAAAGCTTTTCTCTGATACGGTGGACGAGCTTATGAGCCAAATGAATGAAAGTATTGACTTTTTAAAGCAGATATAGTATAATCATATATTGATATATTTTTATGATCTTAGATGTATTTTGTAATTTGGAGGAAATAAAAAATGTTGAAAGAGTTACGTGGCTCAGACGTTATAATTGAATGTTTGCTGGAGCAGGGCGTCGATACAGTGTTCGGCTATCCGGGCGGAGCAGTTCTAAACATATATGACTCGCTGTATAAATATTCTGATAAGATACACCATGTTATCACCGCCCATGAGCAGGCTGCCTGCCATGCGGCTGACGGATATTCAAGAACAACAGGCAGAACGGGTGTTGTTATCGCAACTTCAGGTCCGGGTGCTACGAACCTTGTAACAGGTATCGCCACAGCTTATATGGATTCTATCCCTTTGGTGGCTATCACAGGAAACGTAACAAGAGATCTGCTTGGTCTTGACTCTTTTCAGGAGGTAGATATCTGCGGGATAACAATGCCTATCACAAAGCATAACTACATTGTGAAAGATCCTGCGGAGCTTGCTGACATTATCAGAGAAGCTTTCTATATTGCAAACGAGGGCAGAAAGGGTCCTGTTCTTATAGATATACCAAAGGATATCACAGGCGCACTTATGGTCTATGAGAAGAAAGAGCCTAAGAAGGTAGTAAATCATAATCCTGAGGGCATAAACGAGGAGATAGCTGCTGCGGCAGAGCTTATAAAAAATGCTGAGAAGCCTTTTATCTACGCAGGCGGCGGAGTTGTTTCTGCTGACGCAACAGAAGAAATGGCTGAGTTCGCAAGAAAAGTGGACGCACCTGTTTCATTGTCACTTATGGGTCAGTGCGCACTTGACAATACTAAGGACTGCTATATCGGTATGCTTGGTATGCACGGCACAAAGACAGCCGCTATGACGCTCAGCGAATGTGACCTTATGATAGTTCTTGGCTCGAGATTTTCCGACAGAGTTCTTTGCAACGCTAAGACATTTGCAAAGGATAAAAAGATCATACATATTGATATAGACCCTGCCGAGATAGGCAAGAATATCGACGTTTACAGCCATGTTACTGGAGACGTTAAGTATATCCTTGCAAAGCTTTGCGAGTTGCTTCCTGATATGAAGCACGAGGCTTGGATGAATACTGTTATGGATTGGAAAAAGCAGTATGCACTGAGAATGGTGCCTATCGAGAGCGAGGACGAGGTGCTTCCGCAGGACGTTATCGAGGAGCTTGACAGACTTACAGACGGCAAGGCTATCATCGCCACAGAAGTCGGTCAGCACCAGATGTGGGCTGCACAGTATTATAACTTCAAGTGTCCAAGAAGCTTTGCTTCAAGCGGCGGACTTGGTACAATGGGCTACGGCTTTGGCGCAGGAATGGGCGCAAAAGTGGGCAACCCTGACAGAACAGTAGTAAACATCGCAGGCGACGGAAGCTTCTTCATGAACTGCAACGAGCTTTCTTCACTTGCAAAGCATAAGATACCGCTTGTTGAGCTTGTTTTCGAGAACGACGTTCTCGGAATGGTAAGACAGTGGCAAAGACTTTTCTACGGCAAGAGATTTTCTCAGACTAACATTGAAAGAGGAACAGACCTTATGAAGCTTGCCGACGCATTTGGCGTTGAGGGCATAAGGATAACAAAGAAATCCGAGATAAAGCCAATGCTTGAAAAGGCACTCAAATGCGGTAAGCCTTGCCTTGTGGACGTTATCATCAACAAGGATATAAACGTTCTTCCAATGGTACCTGCCGGCGCAGACGTTTCACAGCCGATAATGAATATCGAACTTGATTAAGAAATCGAAATATAGGGGGTAATAAAATGGTAAAATATCCAAATGCCGCAAGCGGTATCAAAAAGGTGTTTCTGGCAAAGATCATAGGTGTTATAGGAGTTCCGCTTGCTTTTATACCGGGGATAGGCGCACTTCTTTTGATGACTTGTACCGTAGCCGCAACTATTTTCAACGTATGGGGAATACTTGAAGCTTCAAAAGACCATAATGGTTATCAGACAGCTCTTGTTTTCACAGTGGCTGATCTTATCTTTTCAATAGTTGACACGTTTATTGACAATACTGCGATATCAAATGTTCTGAGTTTTGCTGGCAATGTAATGAACATAGCGGTGCTTTACTATATCTGCAAATCAACAGGCGAACTGCTCAGGGACGTGAAGAACTACGGGCTTGCAAACAAGGGCGACCATGTGTGGAATGTAAACAAGACCTGCCTTATTGTCATGGCAGTGTGCCTTGTTGTGGCATTTATCCCGATACTGAACATTCTCGCTGCAATTACATCACTGATAGTCGCTGTTGTGACTATCTATGCGTCTGTGGTATATCTGATCTATCTCTATCAGAGCGGACAGTATCTCAGCCTTAACACTAATTTCTAAGAGATTTGAGAGCTGTACGGCAAAGGCTGTACAGCTCGTTTTTGTAAGGAGAAACTAATGAAATTCACAAAAAAATTCAAAGAAAATGCAGCCCTTGTGGTTCTTGGCGTAGTGCTTTTTTGGGGATTGACCAACTATGATAAGTTTTTTAGACTTCTGGGCGTAATGATCGGGGTCTTGAAGCCTGTTATATTTGGCTGTATAATCGCATTTATCCTGAATGTGCCAATGTCAGGCATTGAAAAGAGGCTTTTTAAGAAGCCTAAAAAAGAGAAATATGCCAAAACTGTGGAAACGCTGAAAAGACCATGCTCGATAGTGCTGACCTTTCTGCTTTGTCTAGGCGTTGTGGCACTTGTGTGCTGGCTTATTATCCCTGCACTCATAAAGACTTTCTCTCAGCTTTCAGACGATATCCCTGTGCTTATTTCAAATATTTCCAACAAACTCAACAATTCCCCCGAGATAGCAGGGTGGCTTGACAGAATGAATATAAGCACTGCTGATATTATCGATAAGGTTACAAGCTGGCTGAAAGACGGCGTTGTGATCTTGAACACACTCAGTTCAACAGTAAGCTTTGTGACAGATCTTTTCTCAGGTCTTGTGAACTTCTTCTTGGGAATCTGCTTTGCGGTCTATATGCTTGCCGCAAAAGAGCGGCTCAAAGACCTGTGCAAGCGCATAAGCTGTGCTTTTCTCAGCAATCGTATCACCGACCGCATAAGCCGTATATGCCGTCGCTCTATCGACACTTTTGCGAACTTTCTTGTGGGTCAGACCACGGAAGCAATTATCCTCGGCTCACTTTGCGGTATTGGTATGGCTATCTTCCGCTTCCCGAATGCGGTGCTTATTGCCATACTCGTTGCCTGCACTGCACTTATCCCTATTGTGGGAGCTTTTCTTGGTTATGTGGTGGGCTTCCTGCTTATATGCGTGACGGATTTCAAGCAGGCTGTGCTGTTTTTGTTGTTCATGTTCATTATTCAGGCTATTGAGGGCAATCTTATCTATCCAAAGGTGGTAGGAAACTCGGTTGGTCTGCCGTCACTATGGACACTTTTCGCTATCACCATAGGCGGAAACCTCTTTGGCATATTCGGAATGTTCATCGCTGTTCCTGTGTTCTCTGTTATATACTGCACTTTTGGAGAGGTAGTCAACTACAGAAATGAAAAGAGAGCTGTCAAGGTGGAGGATATATCATAATAAAATAGTCCGTACAAAAAAGGCTGCACAGTTTCGTACAAACTTGAGCTTATTGACAACGTCCTAAATAAGCGGGACGTCGAGGGCGCCGTCCCCTACAATTTATTTAAATACGCTGTTCATATGTAGGGGCGACCTCAGGTCGCCCATTTATTATAGTTTTTCGACACACAAAAAAGGCTGCACAGTTTCGTGCAGCCTTTCGCTATTTATGCTATTTTGTCATTTTACATAGCTTACATGAAGCAGTTCATGCTCTCTGCCCTTGAGGATACCCTCGTAAAGCTTATCCATAAGCGGATTTTCTTCTGAACGCTTCAAAGTGCAAAGCTTGTCAGCATTGTAAAGATTAACACTGCGCTCTTTCTTCTCGTCGATAGTAGCCTTTGGCTGACCAGCGCCGCCTATACAACCGTTTGGACAAGCCATAACTTCGATAAGGTCGAAATGCTCGCCAGCTTTCATTCTGTTCATTATGACTTCAACATTGCGAAGTCCGTTTACAACGCAGACTTTGATAGCCTTGTCACCAAGAGGTACTTCAAGCTCTTTTATGCCCTCGAAGCCTCTTACGCCCTCGAATGCAAGATTTCTCAGGGAAGCAAGTGACTTGTCTGTGGAAACACGTCTGATAACTGCTTCTGTTACACCGCCTGTTACACCGAAGATTACACCTGCGCCTGTCATAGTGCCGAACGGCATATCAACAGCTTCCGGCTCTATCTCGTTGAACACGATACCGGCTTCTTTTATCATCATGATAAGCTCCTGAGTTGTGATGACAAAATCAACCAGTGGTTTGCCGTTCTCGTCCTTGAACTCATCTCTTGCGGCTTCTCCCTTTTTGGCAGTGCAAGGCATAACAGCAACAGAAAGTATCTTCTTGCCCTCGCCCTTGAACTTCTCGTTTATTACGGAAGCAAACATCTGCATTGGTGAGCGGCAAGTGGAAATGTTAGGCAGTATCTCAGGATACTCATTCTCAGCATACTTTATCCATGCAGGACAGCATGATGTGAACAGCGGGAGCTTTCCGCCGTTTGCAAGCCTGTCTGCAAACTCCTTTGACTCCTCCATAACAGTGAGGTCTGCGGCTGTTGAGGTGTCAAAAATGTAGTTGAAACCTATTCTTCTAAGTGCTGCAACTATCTTGCCCATAACGTTCTCACCGTTGTAGCCGAACTCTTTTGCCACTGCAACTCTTACAGCCGGGGCTACCTGAGCCACTGCAATAGTGTCTTCCTGATTAAGCTCTTTCCAAAGCCTGTGGCTGTCGTTCTTTATGATTATAGCGCCTGTTGGACAGACTGCCGCACACTGACCGCAGCCAACGCAGTTTGAATCGCCTATAGGCTTGTCAAATGAGCAGGCAACCTTCATTTTTGAACCTCTGAATGCAAAATCTATTGCACCAACGTTCTGTACCTCGTTGCACACTCTTACGCAGTCACCGCAGAGGATACACTTGTTGGCGTCCCTAGTTATAGAGACAGAAGAATCATCGATACAAGGCTTGGACTTTGGATTGTCAAAACGTACCCTGTGGATATCAAATCTTGCGGCAAGCTCCTGCAATTTGCACTTACCGTTTTTATCGCATGTCGTACATTCGCCGCAGTGATTTGAAAGAAGAAGTTCCAATATCATCTTGCGGTATTTTCTCAGCCTTGGTGTGTTTGTGTATATCTCCATACCGTTCCTCGGAGGAGTTGAGCAAGCGGCTTCCATGCCACCCCACTTGTTTTCCACCATGCACATTCTGCAAGCACCGTATACTGAAAGCTCAGAATAGTAACAGAATGTAGGAAGCTCGATGCCTGCCTTTCTGATAAGCTCAAGCAGATTTTTTTCACCGTTTATAGCAACGGGGATATTGTCGATTATCATAAACTCTTTATTCATAGCTAAAATTAAACCTCCTTGACAGCTTTGAAATGGCAGTTGGAAATACAAGCTCCGCACTTTATGCACTTAGAGGTGTCGATCTTGAACGGCTTTTTGATCTCGCCGCTGATCGCACCCACAGGACAGACTCTTGAACACTTTGAACAGCCCTTGCATATCTCAGGGTCGATCTGATATGTCACAAGCTTCTTGCAGTTGCCTGATGGACACTTCTTATCTCTTATGTGAGCTTCATATTCCTCACGGAAGTTCTTTATTGTAGATACAACAGGGAATGCAGCCGTCTTTCCAAGACCGCAGAGAGCAGTTGAGGAGATAGTGTCGGCAAGCTCAAGAAGCAGTTCGATATCCCCCTCCTGACCGTTACCATTTACGATACGCTCAAGTATCTCAAGCATTCTCTTTGTACCCTCACGGCACGGAACGCACTTTCCGCAGGACTCGTTCTGGGTGAAATTCATGAAAAATCTTGCAACTTCTACCATACAGGACTTATCGTCCATAACAACAAGTCCGCCTGAGCCGATCATAGCACCGACTTTTTTCAGCGAGTCAAAGTCAAGCTGGATATCGAGGTTAGGTGTAACAAGACAGCCGCCTGACGGACCGCCTATCTGAACAGCCTTGAACTTTCCGTCACCTCTCATGCCGCCGCCGATATCGAATATTACCTTTCTGAGAGAAGTTCCCATTGGCACTTCAATAAGACCGGTGTTCGAGATGTTGCCAGTAAGAGCGAAAGCCTTTGTTCCAGGGGAGTTCTCAGGGCCTATGCTCCTGAACCATTTCGCACCGTTGTTGATGATAACAGGCACGTTAGCCAGCGTTTCAACGTTGTTGAGAACTGTAGGCTCGTTGAAAAGACCATGTTCAACAGTTCTTGGCGGCTTAACTCTAGGCATACCACGCTTGCCTTCGATAGAAGCCGTCAGGGCAGAGCCTTCACCGCAAACAAATGCGCCTGCACCACGGTTTATATGTATTCTGAATGAGTAATCTGTGCCGAGTATATTGTCACCAAGCAGACCAAACTGCTCAGCCTGTGCGATCGCACCTTTAAGACGTGATACTGCCAGCGGATATTCCGCACGAACGTAGATATATCCCTCTTTCGCGCCTGTTGCGATACCGGCTATCATCATGCCTTCAAGAAGTCTGTGTGGGTCGCCCTCCATGATAGAACGATCCATAAATGCGCCAGGGTCGCCCTCGTCACCATTGCAGACTATGTATTTTGTAGGGCTTTTCTGCTTTGCAACGCTTGTCCACTTTCTGCCAAGAGGGAATCCTCCGCCTCCACGTCCACGAAGATTAGATTCTGTCATTTCGTTGAGGATATCCTCAGGTGACATATTGAGAAGTGCCTTTTCAAAGGCTCTGTAGCCGCCTATAGCAAGATATTCCTTTATGGAAGTAGCGTCAATGTGACCGCAGTGTTCAAGGACGATACGCTGCTGCATCTTATAGAATGGTATTTCTGACTGCTGGCGATATATTTCGCCGTTTTTCTTGTAGCACAGTCTTTCAACGCACTCGCCATTGCAGATAGTCTTGTCAACTATCTCGTCAACATCGTCAAGCTTTACCTTAGTGTAAAGCCAGCCCTCCGGCTCTATTCTAACAAGTGGACCCATTTCGCAGAAGCCGTGACAGCCGCTTCTTTTTACGCCGATAGCGCCCTCGTGGACATCATCATCATGTGGCTCGTCAGCAAGTGCTACCACGCACTCCAATCCCTTTGCGGAGATAGTTTCTATAAGCTTCTGGTATATGTTCAGCGAACCGCCTGCAACACAGCCTGTACCTGCGCAAACAAGCACTTTTCTAGCCTGCTTGTCAACAAGCTTACCATACTGTTCACGAGCGTTGTCAAGATCGTATTTCGTTTTCAGCAGCATATTATTCAGCCTCCTTTTCTCTCAGTTCCTTAAGCAGAGCCGCAGCCTTGTCAGGATTCATCTCAGGGTGAACAACATCATTCACAGTGAGAACAGGGGCAAGTCCACAAGCACCAAGACATGAAACAGTTTCCACTGTGAACATCAGGTCGTCAGTGGTGGTTTTCTTCTCGCTAAGACCAAGCTCTCCTCTGAGATATTCGAGAATAGGTATAGATTTTCTTACATGACAGGCAGTGCCGTCACAACATTTGATAACGTATTTGCCCTTTGGCTCGAGAGAAAAATTCTCATAAAAGGTCGCAACGCTGTATATTCTTGCTTCGCCTGTGCCAAGCTTTTTTGCAAGATATGGGAATATTTCCTTTGGAAGATAGTGATATATCTCCTGAATATCCTGCAATATGGCTATGACCGCTGTTTTTTCATGATTTTCAAGAATTTTGTCGATCGGTGAATAATCAAATTCTTTTGTCATAAAATTTCCTCCATATAATTAAAGTTAAATTTGATTACAAAGTCAATAATCAAGACATACTGTCAACTATAATTATATACTATATGACACAAAATGAATAATGTTTTTATTTACATGGGCTATATATAAATAGAATAAGTATTGACTAACTTGTAGAAATACACATAAACGAAAACGTTTATATAGTTATAATGCATAAAAAATCGAGCCATTTTTCAATGACTCGACCTGCTGATACTATTTGATAAACTGAATTAATTATAAAAAATCATAGCCGTTTGTTTCATTAGATATACCTAACATTTCGTATATTATGTTAAGCCTTGCGAATACTTATCTCTCCTGAGGAAATATATTCTTCTCTGCCGTCCTCATATCTGACGTGCAGGCGACAGTCCTCATCAGCCCCAAGCATTGTGGCAGGAGTTTTTTCGCTTCCTCTTATGACGTTTATCTTCTCGCCTACCCACAGCAAGCGTTTTCTGTATTCTGGGTAAAAGCTGTTTTCTTCAAAGCTGTCATAAAGACGCATGAAATTGTTTATTATCTCTGCGGCTATCCTGTTTCGCATATCGCTTTTTCTTTCGTGGAATATCGGTCCTGCGATATCTCTTATTGCCTCAGGAAAACCGCCTTCCGGCTCGTAGGTGTTCACACCGATACCAAGCACAGCGTAGTCAAGTCCGCCGCTTTCCATGCTGAAAGAAGCCTCCGTGAGTATTCCGCATATCTTCCTGCCGTTTATGTAAATGTCGTTGACCCATTTTATGTCAGGCTTTTGGTCACTGACCTTTTCCACAGCAAGGGCAACTGAAACTGCAGCAGCAGTGGTTATCTTAACAGCGTCAGCCGCAGCCATGTCAGGGCGGAGAAGAATGCTCATGTAAAGTCCCGAATCAGAGGGAGAAAAGAAAGAACGTCCAAGCCTTCCACGCCCCTGGGTCTGCATACCTGCAATGACTATCCTGCCCTCGGGCACACCCTGATTTGCATAGTCTTTGAGTACCAGATTAGTGGAGCTTACTTCCTTGTATACCTCTATTTCAAGCCCCTGACGATCAGGGTCAAGATATTTTTTTATGCCTGCAAGGGAAAGTATATCAGTATTTTCATCAAGGGAATAGCCCTTGTTCGTCACCGCAGAGATAGGGTAGCCGTTTTCCTGCAAAGCTTTCACAGCTTTCCAAACAGCCCCTCGGGTACAGCCCAGCGTGTCAGCAAGCTGTTCACCTGAAAGATATTTGCCCTTGTTATGGTCGAGAAGTTCCAGCACTTTGTCTTTTATTGCCATAAAAATGCCTCCTTAATGAGATAATTATAGCACAAAATAATGTTTTTTTCAATCTTTAGGAGCAAATATATTTTTTCATGATAATGTATTTTGTAGTGTACTGTGTTGACAATATATATAAATGATGATATAATATAATTGAAAGATAAACACATACATTTTAATATATTTGGAGGTGTTTTGTATGGCAAAAAATCAGACTTTAGTTCAATTCCGTGTTGACAGTGACCTTAAAAATGAGGTAAGCGAGATATACAGTGCATTAGGAATGGATCTTCCTACAGCTTTCAGAATGTTTATGGTGCGCAGCAAAATGGTGCGTGGAATACCATTTGAAACAGTTCTTCCTGAAAATGCTGTTACAAGAGCAGAGGGACTTGAAGCGTTTGAAAAGCTTAGAGAGCAGGCAACTGACGTCCCTGAAATGTCTTTGGACGAGATAAACGCTGAAATAGCAGAAGTGAGAAAGAACAGGAGAAAATGATAAATGAAAGTCTGCGCTGTTATTGACACAAATGTTATCGTATCTGCTCTTATCACTAAAAATTCGCAATCTCCGCCGTGTATGGTGCTTCGTGAGGTGCTTGACGGCAGGATAACGCCGCTGTTTCATGATGACATAATAGATGAATATGCGGAAGTCTTGAACAGACCTAAGTTTCACCTAAAAGCTGAAACTATCCAAACAATGATAAATTCTATTATTTCAAATGGAATTAAAGTTGACCCGAAACCGACAGGGGAGATACTCGTGGATATGGACGATCTTATTTTCTACGAGGTAGCAATGGAAAAGCGTGATAATAATGCTTATGTTGTCACGGGAAATAAGAAACATTATCCCATGAAAGATTTTATTGTTACGCCGTCAGAAATGATGAACATATTGAATGAAACAGAATGAACCTATGCACAGTCTATATGGGCTGTGCATTTTGTTTTGCTTGGCACTTACCTTAAATTTTCCACATTAAGAAACCATTAAGAAAAAATTGTGCAAAATGACGGATAATAATATTTGCATTTTGCACAGCTATGTTGTATAATATAATAGTATATGTATGAATTGAAACAGAAAAGGACGATGACAATGTTTTATAACCTTTTGGCTAAGACGAATAATACTACATTGGTGCTGCTTGTGCCAATGCTGTGCAGTTTTCTTATTGCTTTTTTCAGCCTGAAATTCTTCAAACGC
This sequence comes from Ruminococcus sp. N15.MGS-57, assembly GCF_000980385.1. Classification (NCBI taxonomy): domain Bacteria; kingdom Bacillati; phylum Bacillota; class Clostridia; order Eubacteriales; family Oscillospiraceae; genus Ruminococcus; species Ruminococcus sp. N15.MGS-57. The sequence goes on along the minus strand of NZ_LARF01000009.1, from coordinate 23,325 downwards.
ATTTTGCCTAAAGATCAGGGCAGAGCGTTCGCTGTGAACGGTGCTCTTTCTGAGGGCAAGCCTCGTGGCGCAGGAATTATCTTCGTGACTTCCTTTACCCTTTGCACAGCACTTTTTCATCCTCTCGATATCGAGAACATAATCTATCTCGTGCTTGTGTATGCCGCCATGCTCAGCGGATATTTTGACGATGCTGCTGAAACTCCTTGGGGCAACCTGAAAAAGGGCCTTATCGACCTTGTTATATCTCTTGGCATTGCGTTTACATACTATTTTTATAACGGCTCGCAGGTGAAGCTTTATATCACAGATTCCACTTTCACTATCCCTGCACCGCTGTTCATAATCCTTGCAGGCGTCCTCGTTTGGACGGCTATAAACGTTACAAACTGTACAGACGGCGTTGACGGGCTATGCGGTTCATTGGTCATGACAGTTCTTCTGCCACTTGCATTTATGGTGACAAAGAGTGGTGCGGCTGATATGCTCCTTCCTATGATAATGTTCGTGACGCTTGCGGCTTATCTGTGGTTCAACTGCTCGCCTAGCCAGATGCTCATGGGTGACGCAGGCTCGAGAGCGCTGGGCGTTTTCCTTGCAGTGATGTTTTTGAAAACTGCCGCACCGTTCGCATTTATCCCTATGGCTATAGTTATCATACTTGACGGCGGACTTGGACTTCTCAAGCTTTCTTTCAGACGTTTCCTGAAAATAAAGAATTTTATGGAGGGCATAAGAACTCCTCTTCACGACCATGCAAGAAAGAACAAGGGCTGGTCTGATACTCAGGTAGTAATAAGATTTACAATTTTGCAGATAATAGTAAATCTGTGCTTTATGGCATTCGTGCTGTAAAAAATATGTGCGGGACAAAAACGGTCTGACCTTTTAATGGACAGGCTGAAAATTCGGAGATGATGAAAATAAAAAAGAACCTGAAATATGTTCTTAATATATTCTTTATTGTGGTCATAGGCTGGCTGACAGTCAGACTGCTTTTCAGAGGAGAAGAATTTTCCGACATAGTGGCGGATCTTCACCTTGCAAAGAAAAGCTGGCTTGCAGTGGGTGCTGTGTGCGTGTTCTGCTATGTGGCAGGGGAGTCGGTCATAATAAAGTATATGCTAAGGCTTTTTGAAGTAAAAACTCCTTTCAGGCGTTGTTTGAAATATTCGTTTATAGGCTTTTTCTTTAGCTGTATAACGCCGTCTGCTTCCGGCGGACAGCCTGCGCAGATGTATTACATGAAGAAAGACGGCATAAAGATAGGCTTTTCCACCTTGATAATGCTTATCATCACCATAGCTTTCAAGGCTGTGCAGGTGCTTCTTGCAGTGGCGTTCCTGCTTTTCAACTTTGGCTTTATAAAGCTTCATGTGGGACGGCTTTGGTGGCTTCTGCTTATCGGATTTATACTGAATATCGCCTATATCGCAGGGCTTGTGTTTATTTTCTATAAGCCTTTGTGGGCGAGAAAAATGGGCATAAAGCTTATAAATCTTCTGACACGCATAAGGATACTCAAAGAAAAGAACAACGAAAAATACATAAACAAAATAAAGCGTATCTGCGATAATTACATGATCGGTTCGGAATATATAAAGAGCAATGTGCATACTGTGATAAATATTTTTCTTATCACACTGGTGCAGAGACTGTTCCTTCTGGCTGTCACATGGATAGTGTATAAGTCATACGGCCTTAGCGGAACAGGTTTTTGGAATATTATCGCACTTCAGACTATGATAGGCGTTGCAGTTGAAATGCTGCCATTGCCTGGTGCGGCAGGCGTAACAGAGGGCTGCTTCACATATATGTTCATGAGCATTTTCACCGCAGAGCTTGTAAAGCCTGCAATGCTACTGAGCCGTGGACTCAGCTTCTATTTACTGCTGATAATGAGCGCATTGGTAACGTTCGTGGCTCACTTTATCGTTATGAGGAATGATAAGAAGAATGGTCTTGAGGGGTCGCAGGAAGTTAAAAAAGAAGTCGAAAAAGAATGAGAGGAAAAGAAAAAATGATCGGTTTTTATAATTATTCGGTAATACTCACATACATAGGACTTGTTTCGTCAGTGTTCGGGATCACTCAGGTCTTTGAAAATCATATGTCCATAGCCTTTCTCTGCCTGCTTCTTTCGGGTATCTGCGATCTTTTTGACGGCAAGATAGCAAGAAGCATGAAAAACAGAACAGAGCATGAAAAGGTGTTCGGCATACAGATCGACTCACTGTGCGACCTTGTTTGCTTCGGTGTTTTCCCTGCTGTAATAGGCTATCACTACAATTCAGTTTATCCGCTTCGTCTTATCGCAAGCATTATGATAGTTCTGGGCGCTGTTATCAGACTTGGCTACTTCAACGTTATGGAGGAAGAGCGTCAGAGAAACACAACAGAGAACAGAAAAGAATATAAGGGTCTGCCTGTTACAACAGTTGCTATGATACTTCCTCTGCTGTTCATGGGTCAGCACAATATACCGAGAAATATTTTTCCATTTGTTTTCCATAGCTTTATGATACTTATTTCAATACTCTTCGTATTAAAAATAAATGTCAAGAAGCTTTCCATGAAAGGCGTGCTGATACTCTTTACTATAGGTGCGATAATCCTTCTCGGCTATCTTAAAATGCAGCATATAATCTAAGATAAAAGTTACCTGAATGGGAAATGTTTTTGCCGGACAGGTGTGTGAAAAACAGGACGTCTGGTGTGTCGTCCCCTACAATAATGTAAATAAAAGGAGAGAAACAGATGAAATATCGTGACAGACAGGGCAGAGAATACGAACAGACCACATCTCAGGATAGCTTTCTTGCGGTTGCCTACAGCTCGGCAATGGGCAGGGCGCTTATGAAATTTCTCGGCTGTCCGATATTTTCAAAGTGTGCAAGAGTGATACTTGACAGCAAGTTCTCAGTGCCTTTTATTTTCGGCTTTGCAGAAAAAAACGGAATAGATATGTTTGACTATGAGGAAAGAATGTATCGCTCATTCAATGATTTTTTCACAAGAAAAATAAAGCCTGGCAGACGTTTTATCACTAAGGACAAGAATCTGCTGGTGTCACCTTCAGACGGCAAGGTGACTGCTTATAAGATAACACAGTCTGATACCTTTATTATAAAGAACGCAGTGTATAATACTGCCTCGCTTCTCAGGGACAGCAAGCTTGCAAAGCGTTATGAGGGTGGCTATGCAGTTATCATCAGACTTTCAGTGGACGATTATCACCGCTATTGCTATTGTGCAGACGGTGTAAAGAGCCACAACAGAAAGATAAATGGTATTCTTCACACTGTGAACCCTGTGGTGAACAATTATCTGCCTGTTTTCAAGGAAAATTCCAGAGAATATTGCATGATAAGAACGGAGCAGTTCGGAGATATTATTCAAATGGAAGTCGGTGCTCTTATGGTGGGCAGGATAACTAATCTGCACACTGAGGGCGGCGTAAAGGTCACAAAGGGCGAAGAAAAGGGCTATTTCGAGTTTGGCGGCTCAACTATCCTGCTGCTTCTTGAAAAGGACAAGGTAAAGCTTTGCGATGACCTGCTTAAAAATACGAGAGAGGGCTTTGAAACTAAGCTTCTTCAAGGCTCGGTGCTTGGCGAAAGTCTGAAGTAAAAATATCTAAGACGTAAAAAATATAGGCAAGGGGCATGGTTAATGTACAGATTGAATTATGAACAGTTCGACAGAGATAATCAATATATAGGAAACGATCTGGGTGCGATCATGAAAGAGGGCAAAACTGTGTTCAAAACATGGTCGCCGCTTGCAACGGGAGTTTATCTTAATCTGTATCTTGACGGCGAGGGCAAAAGCCGTCTTGAAAGCCTGCCTATGGAAAGGCTTGACCACGGTGTTTGGTATGTGGAGATACTCCGTGACCTTGACGGTGTTTTTTATACCTACACATTTGAGTTTGACCACAAAACAAGGCATGAAACTATAGATATCTATGCAAAAGCCTGCGGAGTCAACGGAAACGTTGGTGCGGTGGTGAATTTCAAGACCACCGACCCTGAGGGCTGGGACAAGGTCAAGAAGCCTAAGTGCAGAAATGCCTGCGACGCAGTGGTGTATGAGTGCCACGTCAGGGATTTTTCTGCGGACAGTTCATCAGGCGTTGCTCCTGAGCATAGAGGTAAGTATGTGGCTTTTGCCGATAAGGGTACGAAATATCAGGGCGTGAATACCTGTATTGAGCATCTCAAGGAGCTTGGAATCACCCATGTTCATCTGCTTCCTGTGGAAGATTATGCCACTGTGGACGAGAGCAAGCCTTGGCTCAATCAATATAACTGGGGCTATGACCCTAAGAACTTCAACTGCCTTGAGGGGTCATATTCCACAGACCCTTATGACCCTAAGTGCAGGATAAGAGAGTTCAAACAGCTTGTTATGGCACTTCACGAGAACGGCATTGGAGTTGTAATGGACGTGGTATACAATCACACTTACTATACCGAGGAGTCAGCCTTTGAGCGTTCTTTCCCATATTATTATCATAGAATAAGAAATGACGGCTCATTTTCAAACGGCTCGGGCTGTGGAAACGAAACGGCTTCAAACCACATGATGATGAGAAAATTCATGATAGATTCTCTCAGATTTTGGGCAACGGAATATAAGATAGACGGCTTCCGCTTTGACCTTATGGCACTTCACGATATTGAAACTGTGAACATCATAAGGGACGAGCTTAACAAGATAGACCCTCAGATACTAATGTATGGTGAGGGCTGGACGGGAGGAGAGTCACCGCTCCCTGCTGACAGGCTTGCATATAAATGGAACTCATATCAGTTTGGAAGAGTTGGACTTTTCAACGATAACATCAGAGATTCCATTAAGGGCGGTACTTTCAATCCATATGACAAGGGCTTTGTCAGCGGAAACAGAAATGCGGCTTCTACTCTAAGGCGTGGTATAGCCGGTTCTGTGCCACACTATCAGATAAATGACGCAAAAGAAGCTTGCTGGGCTTTTGAACCTACTCAGGCGGTGAATTACTGTGAGGCTCATGACAACAATACTTTGTGGGACAAGCTTTGTATATCGGCAAAGAATGACAGTGAGGGCGTAAGGATAAAAATGGATAAGCTTGCGGCGGCGATAGTGATACTTTCACAGGGCATGCCGTTCATACAGCTTGGTCAGGATTTCCTTAGATCAAAGCCGAGGATACTTAAAGAGGGTGAAGAGCCTAATGATGTGAACATCTATTCCCATGACAGCTACAATGCGCCTGACTACACTAACTCCATAAAGTGGAACAGGAAGCTTGAATATAAAGAGGTCTTTGAGTATTACAAGGCTCTTATAAGGCTGAGAAAGGGAAGTCCGCTTTTCCGAATGTATACTAAAGAGGACGTGAACGCACATCTTCATTTTATGCACAATGACGATTGGAACTGCGTAAGTTGGAAGCTTGAAAAAGACGGAGAATGCTATGTTATCGCACTTAATCCTTACTACGAGAACAGGGGCTTCGGTCTGCCTGAGGGAAGCTTTTATCTCAGGCTTGATGAAAGTGGCAAGATGAACAAACAGCCTGTTTCAGGCAGTTTTGTCTGTCCACCGCTGTCGGCTGTGGTTTATAAGAGGATAAAGAATATCTAACAGTCCTGTTAATAAAATGACGAATAAATATTAATAATAAATTAATGTATATATCTTGCAGATAGAGTATAATTAAATTATTAGATCGAGAAATATTAAGGCAAAAGATACAAAAAAATTAAACAATGGAGGAAATCATAGTATGAAGAAGTTTTTTGCAGGCCTCTGTGCTGCGGCAATTGCAGTAGGTTGCATGGGAATGACAGTCATGGCAGACACGGAAGCAACGGACAAGCTCACCTCTTATGAGGCAACAAGCGACAATGTTAAGCTTATCGGTCGTACTTACAGAAAGGGCGACACAACGATACTTGGCTATTCTGCAAGCGGTATCGAGTTCAAATGCACAGGCACAAAGGCTGTTTTCAATGTAAACGGCAGCGTAGGTGAGGCAAGAATTGGCGTATTTGTAAACGGCAAGCTTGTTAAGCAGGGCTACATAAAAAATAAGAAGACAAACGCAGTTGAGGTAGAGCTTCCTGAGGGCGAAAGCACAGTTAAGCTCATAAAGCTTTCAGAAGCTGCACAGAGTGTTATCGCAATTGACAGCTTTGAGGTAGACGGCAAGCCACAGCCAACAGAGGCAGCAAAGCATTCTATCGAGTTTATTGGTGACTCTATCACTTGTGGATACGGCGTTGACGATCCACTTGGAAAGTCATTTTCTATCTACAACGAGAACGCCGCAAAGACATATGCTTACAAGGCAGCACAGAATTTTGGCGCTGACTACAGCTTTGTATCAGTAAGCGGAGCAGGTGTGATCTCTGGTTATTCAGGCAACGGCAAGATAAATGACGCACTGCTTGTGCCAAATTTCTATGATAAGTTCTGCTTTACATGGAGCTGGTTCGACGGTGAACAGACAGCTAATTATGATTGGGATTTCTCACAGTATCAGCCTGAGCTTATCGTTGTAAATCTTGGTACAAACGATAACTCATACACAAAGGGTGACCCTGATAAGTGTGCTGAGTTTGAAAAGGGCTATGTAAATTTCCTCAAGGAGATAAGAGCTAAGAATCCAAATTCTGAGATACTTTGTACACTCGGTATTATGGGACAGGAGCTTTATCCTTCTATTACAGATGCAGTTGACACTTATAAGACTGAAACAGGCGACAGCAAGGTATCAGTTTTCCAGTTCAGCGTTCAGGACAGCGAAAACAATGGTTATGCAGTTGACTACCACCCATCAGCTGTTTCACAGAAGACAGCAGCTTATGAGCTTACATATGCTATTGAAGGCATTTACGGCTGGGAGAGAGTTGAGTTAGTTAACGACGGCGTTGACGAAATGACAAAGGACGACGACGTTGAGTTCAATAACGTTGTTGAGGAGTCGTCAAGTGAGGAGAGCAGCGAGAGCAAAGCAGAGGAGTCATCTTCCGAGGCTTCTTCTGAAGCAACAAATGACAGCAGCACAGCGGCTTCATCATCAAAGACAACGACAAATCCTAACAGCACCACAAACCCTAATACAGATGCGGCAATGGGCATAAGTATAGGTCTGGCAGCACTTGCAGGTGCAGCTATGGTGGTTTCTAAGAGGAAGTAATAAAGTAGATATTTACACCGCACAGAGGTAAGACTTTGTGCGGTGTTTTTTTTATTGTCGGTCGTAACATTTCAGGGTGGCTTTGCCGACAAAATGTACGCTTTAACGCAAAAAACTCCCCCATGCAGAAAAACCTCTGCATGTGGGATATTTTCATAAACGATAAAAATTACTTCTTAGTAGTCACACTCTTTGAAGCCGACCAAGCGCCGTAGTATTTCGTACCCTTTACAGTTGTGTACGAACGAACACGAACGTAATATTTCTTTTTGCCTGAAAGCTTTGAAACAGTGATCTTGTCGGTCTTGTTGTTTGTTATGGTAACTTTCTTTGCACTTGTGAACTTTGAGTTGGTAGCATACTGAATCTCGTATCTGGTAGCCGAACCTTTCTGTGCCCAATCCACAAAGAATGCCTTGCTCTTAGCTGTGAGCTTCTGTATCTCCTGCTTGGCAGGATTTATCTTGAACGTCTTTGTGATAGTGCCTGTGTATGAGCATTTTCCTGCGATTTTTACAGTGGCAGTGCCTATATTCTTGTTGCTTGAGTATGAAACTGTGTAGTCAGTACCATTTTTCAGCGTTTTGCCATTGTATTTAACAGTAATGCTCTGAGTGATATTTTTGCCAGTGAAAGCCTTTGTGGAAATGCCCGAAACTGTGGCTTTCTTGAAGTTATTTTTGATACTGTAGGTCTTAGAAACTGAGCCAGTGTAATTGCCCTTGCCCTTAATAGTGACCTTTGCTGTGCCTACCTTGGTGTTGTTGCTGTACGAAACTGTGTAATCTGTACCATTCTTCAAAGTTTTGCCGTTTAGCTTGACCGTTACACCAGGCTTCTTTGCCTTGCCGTCATAAGCGTAGATCGAAGTTGAAAGTGTCACGCTTGCCTTTAAAATGCTAATTCTTGAAAGTGCAGGGATCTCAGCCGTTTCAAGAATTTTCTTGCAGACAGTACATTCCTTGTGTTTTGAGCCTTTAACTCCGATAGAAGCCGCCTTGTCGACTATCCAACCGCTTGACTTGTGACCTGTGGCTGGGATAGTTTCGGTGTAGGAGTCACCGCATGAGCAGGTGTATTTTACTGTGCCTGCGGTGGTGCAGGTGGCGTTGCTGAGAACTGTTTTTGTATAGCTGTGTTCATGATAATCGTCAAGCGCAAATGGTGAGAGCTTGTAAAGGGTCGGTGCTGAATTATTTGTGACATACCATTTTACCATGCCGTCACTGCATACAATAGGTTGACAATCTGAAAGTCCGAAGGAGTGAGAAATGGCTTTGGTAACAGTTTTGCCGTTTGAGTCAACTGTCATTGTCTTTGTGACGGTCTTGCCTGTGGAACTGTTGTATTCTTCCCACATAACAAGGAACAGATTGTCATTTATCTTTATAAGCTGAGGGGTGCGGCAGGTCACTTTACTTGATGTGCCGTAGTTTGTGAGGGCAATGTTCTGTGTGCCGTTGAAAAGCTCGTCTGTGACGCTTATGTAAACATTTCTTGTCTTACAACTGCTTGAAACGTCTTTTGCATAGGCTATCAGACAGTTTCCACTGCCAAGCTCAAAACCGCCTATTGAAGCGCCCGTGTAGTTGCTTTTGTTCATATCGAACTTAACAGGGATAGAAACGCTCACGGCTGTTGATTTTCCGTCAGCCTTATATTTTGTGAGAGTAATGCCGTTTACAGAAAGGTAAGAGCCGTTCATTGTGTAGTTGCTTGATTCTGAGTGGTCAACTCTGTAGATGTATTTTCCACCTTCGTCGGCTTTGATGAATTGGTTGAATGAGTGGCTAACATAGCCGTCTGTAAGATTTGAAACGTCATACATTGAGTCGGTCAGGGACATGGAGGATTTGTCAATGGTGAAAAGCATATTTGCCTGATGATTTATGCCGTCGCTGTCAGCATACATCTCATGGCAGGTGTAAACATAAAGCTTTCCGCCCGCTTCTTCCATTCTCAGTGAGCCTGCCGAGAACGGCTTTGTTGTATTGACACCTGAGATACTGCATGAATTTACCTTGCTCCAGCTCTTGGTGTATTTGACTACTCTTACAACTTCCTTGCTGTCGCTTTCGGAAGTGTTGTTCTGACCGAACACGAGATAGTTATAGTCTTTTCCTGAATAAAAGCCACCAAATAGGTTAAGCTCTTTTGAAATAGTGCGTTGTGAGATAAGCTTTTTGCCGTCTGCGGAATAGTTTTCTACCACAATGCCGCTTGATATGTTTTCAAGCCTTGTGAGCGTTCCGTCGCTGTTTTGTACAAGATAAGAGTTTGTGACCGATGACCATGTGTTGTAATGGTTATCTGAAGCATTGTCTGTTGCACGTCCGCTGAGTATAGTGGCAGAGCCTTTTGTGTCGCTATCCATAGGCGTAACTGTCACTGTACAGCTTGCTTTCACACTGTTGTCGGTGGTAGCGGTTATTGTGCATACGCCTGCCTTGTTTCCGTACACCTTGCCGTCTTTTGTAACCGAAGCCACAGAATTATCACTGCTTGACCATGTGAAGCCGTAGTCTATATCGGAATTGCTTCTTGCAGAAAGTTTAAGGCTGTCGCCCGTTTTGAGCGTGGCAGAAGAATTTGAAATCGTAACACTGCTAGGCTTTTTCCAAGCAATATTCTCTGAGTAGAAATTGCCGTCAGTATCACGCTCTATGGCTGTCACAGTGCCGTTCGTATAATACAAAGCGAAAACAGGATAAGCTGTTTTATATGAAGCCACCTGCTTGAAATCATTGTTGAACTCCATAAGAGTGTTGTTGTTTACATACATAATAGTGCTGTCATTTTCGCTGTTGTATACAGTTCTTGTTCCAACGCTGTTGTAGAGATCATTTTTGTTTTCATGTTCCGCTCTTGAAACGCTTCCAAAGAGAGATAATGTATCATCTGTTGATGTATGAAATTTGGCAGATTCCACGATGTTTACAGTGCCGCTTGCAGAAGAAGTCCACGCAAGCTTGCCGTTGCCAAGCATTTGTGCGTTGTCATAATGATAATCGTAATATTTCTGATAGAAATAGTCGATAGATTTATCAGACACGGTTATTTTGTTATTTGAAATATTTCCAAAGCCAAGGGCGTTCATTTTGTGACTATAGCCCCAATAAACGTAATCAGCGTTTCTTTCAAAATAGAAGTTTCCGTTTGTGCTGTCAAAGCCTGAGAACTTTGTTATGGCAACATCGGTGCTGCAGGAGGACAGCTTATTTCCGTTTGAGTCCAGGACAAATAGATTATCGCCTTTTTCAGCACCGCTGCTGTCTGTTACATAGTAATATATCCTGCCGTTATCGTCAACGCCAAAACAGTTTGGGTAATTTAAAATACCATTGGGCGTATACTTGCTCACATTAACGCTTTTGGTCACCTTTTCCGTATCGGTGTCAAAGGTCTTTATGTAATAAGAATATGACGAGCCCTTTACGCTGGAATTGTATGTGCTGGTATCTCTTTCGATATAATAGATCTTGGAGTTGTTGGCATATACATTTATAATGTCACCAAGCGTTGCTACAGTTCTCACGGAGTTGTTGGAAAAGCTATAGAATTTAATTAGCTTCTTGTAGTTTTCCACAGTATAATAGTATAGTCCGTTTTTAGTGGCAGAAACCACGTTTACGAAAACCTGATCGGAGCTGTTAAAAGCCAGAAAATCTGACGGCATTTTTACGGCGCCGTTTGCAGAATAAGCCTGAGCTGATATAGCGGTGTTCCCCAATATGCCGTTGAGGCTTTCTGGAAGCGGAAGCAGTGCGGCAGAAGCTGTTATAACAAAAGCTGTAAGTCCTGCGGTGATCTTTTTAGTCAACATATTTATCCCTCTTTACTATGATCTTTACCCCGACCCTATGTGTATATTATACTACTTTTTTTGCCTGATTTCAAGTAAAAAGCTCCGCCACAGCGAATGCCACGGCGGAGTTTTTAGGACTTTTGGGAGAAATTACTTGTTGCCTGTTGTCTTGTAAGCGTCGATCATCTTCTTGACCATCTGACCGCCTACAGAGCCGACCTCACGAGCTGTAAGATCGCCGTTGTAGCCCTGCTTGAGGTTTACGCCAACTTCGTTAGCTGCTTCCATCTTGAACTTGTTGAGTGTTTCTCTGCCTTCCTGAGTTGTGATACCTTTCATTTTCGTATCTCCTTTTCATTTGTTTTTCGGGTTTGCAATAATATTATATGTCTGCATGATTTGATTATAAGAGGTAATTTATAGAACGAAATGGGGCGGTTTTTGGAATGAAAAAAATTAAAAGCTAAAATTAGTATGATTTTAAACGGAGCAAAATTCAAAAAAAATCATTTACATATAAATTATACTTCTTTTGGAAATTGTGTGATTTTGTATAGTCACTGTTTTCAATTGTCAAAATACCACTGGACACAGTGATTACATGCCCTGCACTGCTGCTGCCGTATTTCAGCACATAACCGTTGAGATCAAGGGTGACGGTGCGGTTGACCACTAATGTGGTGTAAATGGTAATGTCTGACGTCAGTTTGACTGTTCCGTATGAAGCTTATCTGATTGCTGAAACCAGTTCCGCCGCTGTGGAAACTTCCGCCGTCCCACTCGCTGCCATATTATCCTCGGCAAATACACTTGTCGACACAAGGCAAAGAACCATACAAAGGGTGAGCAGGATGCTGAGTATTCGTTTTTTCATTTCTTGCTACCTCCGTTTTGTATATGTCGGCTCAATCAAGAGCAATGATTGTAATATTATAGACAGCACCGTTCAGCTGTGTGCCGGGGGTCAACTGGATAAATTCATATTGCAGCACAATATCACTGCCGGCATTGTAGATGCGGTTGAATGCAAACGGCATCCACACTCGTGAATTATCTGCATCGTTCATATACCTTTCGATCAATGTATCATTAAGAATGCCTTGTCTGCCTTTCAATACTACCGAGTACCATCCACCCATGTCGTGAGAAATGCAGACCGAACCGCTGAATGAAATACTGTATGTATGTCCGGCTTTCAGCGTTACGGTTCTATTGGCTCGATCCCATACAAAAAGTCCTCCGGAATTGCAATCTTCAAACAACTGAAGCGGCTGATTGAATGAAGCGCCGGTGCCGCCGTTTGAGGCGTGAAAATACCCCGAACAGCTGCCGTTCTGACCGGCATCGCCCTTGTCGCCTTTATCTCCTTTTTCGCCTTTATCTCCCTTGTCGCCTTTGTCTCCCTTGTCGCCTTTGTCTCCCTTGTCGCCTTTGTCTCCCTTGTCTCCCTTTTCGCCGTCTGTGCCGTCAATGCCTGCGGCTTTTACGCTGGTGTCGGTTTCTCCAATCCACCAGTTGCCGTTCTCGCCGATAAACGGGGTGTTTCCGTCCACACCGTCAGAGCCGTTTTGTCCGTTTGTTCCGTCCTTGCCGTCGGCTCCGTCTTTTCCGTTTATACCGTCCTTGCCGTCAAGACCTTTCAAAACCGAAAGATCGTACAGGTTCAGCCATATTTCATCGCCGACATAGCGCCACTGCAGGGTGTTTTCGCTTACACGGAACTCCGGTGTCTTTCCGTTTGCTCCGTCTGCACCTTTCTGCCCGGTGGGACCTGTGATGTCGGCTATCGCCACAAGGTCCTGCCACTCATCGCCCTCGTAACGCCACTGTATGTGGGTTTCAGCTCGCTGCACCTCTATGCTTTTGGCATTAATGCCGTCTTTACCGTCAACTCCGTTAATGCCGTCCTTGCCGTCGGAGCCGTTAATGCCGTCTTTTCCGTTTGTACCGTTTATTCCGTTCTTGCCGTCAGAGCCGTCTTTACCGTTTTTACCGTCTGTTCCGTTTTCTCCGGCAGCGCCCCGCAGCTCAGTAAGCGCCACAAGGTCGTGCCAGTCGGCTTCGTCGCTGTATTTCCACTGAATCGCCGTGCCGTTGTTTCGCACCTCCGGCAGTGCGTCGCCTGTTTTTGCCGCCTTGCTCCATCCTATTGCAAGCACGCTGCAAAGCACCAAAAGAGCGGTGCAAAGCGCCAAAAGTGTACCTGTGAGTAGTTTTTTTTCTGTTTTCATCTTTTTTCCTCCGTTCGGAATTGTTTATCACGGCGGAGCTTTGCACCGCTGCCCACGCCGTAAATGAGCGGCGGTCGATAGGCTTATGCTTGGTTTGCTTTGTACTTATCCACAAACAGGGCGACCCCCTGTTTTAAGACCTCCATCTGGGTTTTCAGATAATATTCATCCTCAAACATCGCATAATGAACGCAGGCGCGGACGAATATAAAGATCAGCGGCGTGATGACCGTATATGGAATGCCGATCTTCGGCTCAAGCCGCTTGGCGTACTCGGTATAGCGTTCGTTCACGCCCTCAAAGAATTTCTTGCCGTGCTCGATATACTTCGGGTGCGTATATATCTGATACATCAGGCGATATTTTTTTCCGTGCTTTTTTGCTGTCCAATACGGGACCTCCTTCACAAAACGGACAACATCCTCGGGGTCGGTGGGTGCCATCTCCATAAAGTCGTCCTCAACCTTTTCCATACAGTATGCCGTTGACTCAATGATCAGTTCATCAAGGTTTTTAAAATACGAATACAAATTTGCTTTCGTGCATCCGCACGCATCGGCTAGTGCTTTAATTCCTGTGCCTGTGAGCCCGTTTTCCGCATAGCACTCGAAGCACTTTTCCATTAGTTCACGTTTCCGCTCATTGTGCTGTTGCTCAGTTGTTTTCATGTTGCTTCGCTCCTTTTATGCGTACCGACCGTTCGTTTATGATTAGTATAACACAGATTTGCAACAAAGTCAAGAATTGTTCAAAAAATGAAGAAAATAAAGTTTCAACATGATCTTATAAAAAAAGTCCTTACAGCAGAAAGAAAATAGCGGCTTACCTCAACGATCAAAACCGTACTAATAAATATGTCCATAAGACTTATGGAAAGATGGGATAGGCTTATTGACTTTCCATGTTCTCATATGATATAATAAATTCATATTAACACAACATTTCTGTTCAGGGGGTATATCAAATGAAAAAGCAAAATGCAGGGCTTATCGCTCTGAGTATCGTTTTTATTCTTATGGGTGGTTTCTCTACTATCTATAATCTCAGCAAGTATGTTTCAAACAGGGTTTTCATGTCAAGTGCTGAGAAAACCACAGGCTATGTGAAGTGGATAGACCATGAGTTGAAAACTTGGGGACATAACAAAAAGGCAAGCAACAAAGCTGAAACATATTACATAACTGTCGCTTTTGATGTTGGCGGCAAGGAGTACACAAGAGAGATCTTCACAGGCACATATTATGTGAGTCAGAACGAAAAAGTGAACGTGTATTACAACACTGATAAAAATGGTGAGCCTGATAAGGTCGTGACCGATATTGATAATGATAAAAGACCGTATCTTACTTGGCCGCTGATACTTTTGCTTGGCATTGTGCTACTTGTGCTTACTAAGAAAAATATTATCTCAGTGGGGAGAAAAAGATAAAAAAGTAATCATTAAAATAGTAACCAAAAGAAACTTTGTGCAACTAAATAACAGAAAAGCAGAAAGGAGATCTTTATGAAGGTGATCTATAAATGTGCCGCCATTTTGACGGCGGCGATATTGTCAGTGCAGTTTCCTTGCGCAGCTTTTGCGGATATGGAGCATGGCGGAGATAATGACAGCCCGAAATTTAAGATGGGCAGGATAATTTTTACTGATAATGGTTATGGCTACGAAAAGGAAGGTCTGGAAAAATCGGAGATCGCTGATGAAGATTTGGTCGGTACGGACGATGGGGCTTCAGCTTATGCACAAAAGGCAACGGCTTCGCTGCCTGCGAAATATGACCCCAGATCTAAGAATACGCTGACGACTATCAAAAATCAGTTCCAGACAGGCACTTGCTGGGCGTTTGCGGCACTTTCCTGCACTGAGAGCAATCTTATCCAAAAGGGGCTTGAAAATCAAAACGTGCAGTTTTCTGTGCCGAGCCTTGCCCTCTCTACATATGCTAACGGCGGATTTGACGAGTCAATATGGGATTGCGGCGGAACGTGGATGGATTCGTCCCTTGCAATGGCGGCTCATAGAGGACTTTGCTATGATGAATATGAGCCTTTCGTGTCCGACGGAACGGAAGCCACTATCGTATCTGAGGAGAAAAAGGGCGTTTGCGAATATCAGCTTAATTACGCTTCCACTATCACAGGCGGACGAAACGCCATTAAAAACAAGATAAAAGAGCTTGGCGGAGTAATGGTGAGCTATTATGCAGACGACCTGTATATGACCTTTGATAACAAAAGCTATTACGATCCGGAAACTACAAAATATAGTGGAATAAATCATGCCGTAAGCGTAGTGGGCTGGGACGATAATTACAGCAAGTCAAATTTCCTTGCAGGCTATCAGCCAAAGAAAAACGGGGCATGGCTTGTGAAAGGCTCTTGGGGAGTATCCAGTGGCACGGACGGTTATTACTGGATATCCTATGAAGAGGCAGAAATGACCGATTGGGTGGCGTTCGACCTCACTGAAAGCTGTGATAATAATTACCATTATCCTGCTAATAAGGATAATTCTATATTTTATGTTAGCAATGAAAACAAAATGAGCGGTGCTGATGTTTTTACAGCAAAAAAAGACGAGCTTCTTGACAAAGTGGGCTTTATGTATCTTGGCTACACTGGAAAGTCTGACTACACCGTGCAGGTCTACACTTCTGTTTCAGACAGCACTCCTGTGGGGATACTTGAATGTGAGGTCAGCGGAAAGGTGCAGAGCGACGGATTCTATACCGTGGATATCCCTGATGTTGAGCTTGACGAGGGTGAAAGATATTCTGTCGTGATGACATTCAGCGGTGATGACGGCTCAGGTTATGTGACCGTTTATGGCTATTCAGACGGGGTCATGAAGCCTGGTCAGGCGTATATTTCCAATGACGGCGACAGTTGGACCGACGTTACCGACAAGGACGCTTATACTGGTCAGCCTATAATATTTGCCTATACCGATGATATAGATAAGTCTGATAAAAGCGAGCTTGAAACACTTGTGGCAAAGTATGAAAAGCAGAGCGGTTATGAGCGTGAGGTCAACAACGGCAAGAAAGTTATTGCAGATGAAAACGCTTCAAAGAACGATATCACCAATGCCAAGCTTCTTATAAAGGCAAAGGCGAAAGAGATAAAGGAACAAAGCCTTGTTATAAAGACAGCGACGGATTGGAAAAACTTCGCAAAGCGTGTATCAGGCGGTGAAAGCTTTGCAGGAAAGCGTGTTGTGCTTGAAAAAGACATCGACTTCGGTGGTGCAAAGATATCGGCAGTAGGAACGGCTTCAAAGCCTTTTTGCGGATATTTTGACGGAAACGGACACGTTCTGACAAACGCTGTTATCCAAAACAATTCTTATGCAGGTCTGTTCGGCTATGCTGAGGACAGAGCGCAGATAAGAGATCTCAGTGCTGAGAAAATAACTGTCAGCGGTAAGTACGCAGGCGGGGTCGTTGGTGAATTTGATGCGGTATCTATCCAACGCTGTACGTTCAGCGGAACTGTCAAGGGTACAAGTTCGGCAGGCGGAATCGTGGGCAAAGCAGGTGGTCTGACCCTGACAGAGTGCGCTTCAGACCTTGCAAAGTCAAGCAGTTCAAATGCTAAAGCTATGGTGGGCAGTATCGATAATGACGCTTTTTATTATGGACAGCAATCTGCCGGTTGCTGGTATAATAGCAACTTTTCTGACAGCAAGGTAAAGAAAACGGCTTTGTCTAACGTTACAAGCTCTGCAGCTTATTCGCTGAATACCGTTGGCGGAAAGCAGACAGACAGCGGCAGGTGGACAATGGCAGGCGGCAAAGCAAGGCTAACTCGTCCTGGGGAGCAGGCTTCGCACAAGATAACATTTGAAGCTCCCGACGGCAAGCATTATGCCTGCACTGATAAGGACGGCAAGGTGAAATATCCTGCTGTCAAAGTGCAAAGCGGTTATGCTCTTAAATGGTACAAGAACGGCATTGCTGTCGATGCAAACACAGTTTATACTGCTGACAGCACAGTAAAGGCAAAGCTTGTTGAAGCAAAATTTGTCACTATCGACTATGTTTTAAATGGCGGCACGAACAGCACAGGCAATCCAGAATACCTCAGCAAAGGCGAAAGCGTGACGCTTTCCGAGCCGACAAAAGAGGGTGCAGACTTTGCAGGCTGGTATGATAACGCTGCACTTTCAGGTGAAAGAATAGAAAGCATCTCATATTCAGGCGGCGCAAAGACCCTTTATGCCGCATGGAAGCCTTATACATATAACGTTACGTTTGTGGATAAGGACGGCAAGGTTATAAGTCAGCAGACAGTGGAATATGGTAAGTCTGCAAAAGCTCCGAAAGCCCCTGCTATGAAGGGTCTGCGTTTTACAGGCTGGGACAAGGACTATAAAAACGTCACAGAGGATATGACTGTCACAGCGGAGTATTCTGACAGCAAGCTTATTGCAGACTGCAAGATATCAGGCTTCAAGAACAGTTTCACATACACAGGAAAGAATATTGAACAGCCTGACGTAACGCTCACCTATGAGGGCAAAGAGCTTAAAGAGGGCGTGGATTACACTGTTTATTATAAGACCAATTGTAACGCAGGACCTGCAAAAATGACCTTTGTTGGAAAAGGCGAATACATTGGCTCTGTTGCAAAAAGCTTTACTATCCAGCCAAAGGACGCTTCCAAGTTAAAGCTTTATTATGCTACACCACTGTCGTTCACCGGCAAGGAGATAACACCTGATGTGCTTATAAAGGACGGCAATAAGACCCTTGAACGTTATGTTGATTATATGGTGATGTATTTCTCAAACGTGAATGTTGGCACGGGCAAGATAACAGTTGAATTTTACGGAAACTATAAGGGCAAGCAGACCGTTTCTTTTGTTATAAATCCTGCAAAACAGCAGATACAGGTGCTTGAAACAAGATACAAGGGCTTTTTTGTGGATTTTGTGCAGAAAGGATCTGCAACAGGCTATGAGGTCCAGTATGGCACAAGATCTGATTTTTCAAATGCTTCCACATACAGATTCACCACCAACAAGACGGATAAGATGACGGTACTTGGATTAGGGGCTTCAAAGACATATTATGTAAGAGTTCGCTCTTATACTGTCAAGGGCGGAAAGACCTATTACGGCAATTGGTCAGACGCTAAAAGCATTGTGACGGCAAAGACTAATTTTGCAAACGCAAAGGTCAGCGGTATTTCTTCAAAAAGCTTTACCGGCAAGGCGATAACGCAGAAGATCACAGTAAAATACGGCTCAAAGACACTTAAAAACGGCACAGACTACACTGTGAAATATTCTGCAAACACCAAGGTCGGCACCGCAAAGGTGACTATCACAGGCAAGGGCATTTACGGCGGAGTTATCACCAAAAGCTTTGCTATCTATCCTGCAAAGCAGGTGATACAGAAGCTTTACGGCACATATGCAGGCTTCTTTATAGATTATGCACAGAAAGGGTCTGCCACGGGATATGAAATATCATACTCACAGCGTTCCGACTTTAAGGGAGCAAAAAGCGTAAAGGTAACAAACAACCGCACCGATAAAAAGACAGTTTCTGGGCTTGCAAGATATCAAAAATATTACGTACGTGTAAGAAGCTACACTGTCAAAGGCGGAAAGACTTATAACGGAGCGTGGTCCGATAGAAAATGGGTCTATACTCAATGATCCGACAGACGATAAAAATGCCCCTGATCATTTTCTGGTCAGGGGTATTTTGGTGTGCCTAGAAAAGTTCTGCTTTGTACTTGATAGAATCCTCCTCTGTTATCTCACGGATAACTCTGCATGGATTTCCTGCCGCAAGAGAATTTGGCGGTATGTCACGGGTGACAACGCTTCCTGCACCGATAACACAGCCCTCGCCTATGGTAACTCCGCCTGTGATGACAACATTGCTCGCTATCCAGCAGTTGGAGTGTATTGTGATAGGCTTGCCGTATTCATCATCATAAACAGTGCCGTCAGACTTTTTCTTCATGTTACGCTCCTGCCATCTGAATGGGTGAACAGGTGTGGCAATGGTGCAGTTGGGACCGAAAAACACGTTGTCGCCAATCGTCACAGGGCAGGTGTCAAGCACTGTCAGATTGAAGTTTGCATAGCAGCCTGAGCCGAACTTTGTGAAAACGCCATAGTCAAAATACACAGGACCTTGGAGAAAAAATCCCTCGCCATGGTCGGGCAGAAGCTCGTCAAGGATAGCTTTTCTTCTCTCATCATCTTCATACAAACTGCTGTACTGCTGTGAAAGCTTGTGAGCCTTTGTCCTCAATTCTGCAAGCTCCTTGTCGGAGGAGTCATATATCTTGCCCGCAAGCATTTTTCCTTTTTCAGTCATTATAAAACGCCCTTTCTGCGTGTAGTTTCATTTGATTTTGTTGAGAGTATAGCACAAGTTTCGGGCTGTGTCAATAGTTTTTTTGGGGGTCGAGTGATAGAATAAAAAATGGTATACAAAAGTGGAGAATGCTTATGGGCAAATCACTCTCCACTTTTTGTATACTATATAAAAAGCGTGGCAGTGTAGAAAAAGTTATAGGTAAAATCCCTGCATATAATTTGTGTACATAAATGTGTCCTCGTCATCAGCGGTATTGTCACCAGCAGGCTTTTTTCTGCCACTAACACAAGAAGCCAAAATTATCAGACCGCCTAGAACAATTGCAACGCTCACTCCAAGGACTACCAAAACCGCACAGAAAATTTTTACTATCATAAACACCGCTCCAATCATATTTCTCATACTTCGCCATAATTACTATTATGATTATATGCTGGTTTTGCCTGATAATCAATAAAAGCCGTGTAAAATGCAGATAAAAATCAAGTCAGCTTTTGTCTGCAACGAAAATCTTGTGGTAAAAATATTTTTCAAAACGTTTCATGATTTAACAATTTTAAATGAAGAAAATTATAGCTTTCAGCTTAGTATAAAAATGCACAAACTGAGCTTTTTGTAAATGGTTAGCATTGTATATTACACTGAAAATGTACGATTCTTGAAAAATTATACATAAGTATGGGGCAAATACTTGACTAGATTAAAATTTTGTGATAAAATTATTAACGTGAACAAGTGTAATTATTGTTACTTATATGAAGTAAATATGGAAGAGGGAAAAATAATGAAAAAAATAGAACCCTTTAAACAAAAAGTATGGCTTGCGTCACCTACAATGCATGGTGAGGAGCTTGAATATGTTACTGAGGCTTATAATACCAACTGGATGTCTACAGTCGGTAAGAATATAAATGAGGTCGAGAAGATAGCGGCGGAGAAGTCTGAAGTCAAGTATGCTGTTGGTCTTTCATGCTGCACGGCTGCGCTTCACTTGTGCTGTAAGCTTGCTGGCGAGAGGCTTTATGGCAAGCCTGCTATATCTCATGGCGCTCTTGAGGGCAGAAGAGTTTTTTGCAGTGACATGACCTTTGACGCTACTCTCAACCCAGTTGTTTACGAGGGCGGTATCCCTGTTTTTATCGACACTGACAGAGATACTTGGAACATGGATCCTGTGGCGCTTGAAAAGGCTTTTGAGATGTATCCTGAAGTCAAGCTGGTAGTAAGCGCTGAGTTATACGGTTTTCCTGGAAGAATGGACGAGATAAAGAAGATATGCGAGAAGCATGGTGCGCTTTTGATCGAGGACGCTGCTGAAGCTATGGGTGCTACAATTGACGGCAGACAGTGTGGAAGCTTTGGCGATTACAGTGCTGTAAGCTACAATGGCAATAAGATAATAACAGGTTCTAGCGGCGGATGTTTGCTGACGAACAGCCTTGAAGATGCAAACAGGGCTCGTAAGTGGTCAACGCAGGCTCGTGAGAATGCGGCATGGTATCAGCATGAAGAGGTCGGGTACAACTATCGTATGTCGAATGTTATTGCAGGAGTCGTTCGTGGTCAGTATCCGCATCTTGAGGAGCATATTGCACAGAAAAAATCAATATACGAGAGATACAAAGAGGGCCTTAAAGGGCTTCCTGTTAAAATGAATCCTATCGTTGAGGGTACAGAGCCGAATTATTGGCTGTCTGCACTTATCATAGATAAAGACGCAATGTGCAAGCAGGTTAGAAATGACAGCGAGGCTTTGTACATCAAAGAAGCTGGCAAGACTTGTCCTACTGAAATTTTGGAAGCGATAGCAAGCATAAATGCAGAGGGAAGACCAATATGGAAGCCAATGCACATGCAGCCTATGTACAGAATGCACGAGTGCGTTGGACGTGCTGGCAGTATCAGATGCCGCACAAATGCTTATATTGCAGGCGGTGCAGAAGATGTAGGCGCTGATATCTTTGACAGAGGCGCTTGCCTGCCTAGTGATAATAAGATGACTGAGGAACAGCAGGAGAGAATTATTTGGGCTATCAGGAGTTGTTTTGAGTAATGTATGCGAAATACATAAAGAGAATACTTGACTTTGTTTTGAGTTTAATGGCACTTATCGTGCTGTCTCCGCTGTTGGTGATATTGATAATTCTTGGTGCGGTGTTTATGAGGGGCAACCCGTTTTTTACTCAGGCACGACCGGGTAAGGATGAGAAGATCTTTAAACTCATAAAGTTTCGTACCATGGACAATCGCAAGGACAAGGACGGAAAGCTTTTGCCTGATGATGTGCGTTTGAATAAGTATGGAAGGATACTTAGGAGTACTTCGCTTGACGAATTGCCAGAGCTTATCAATATTTTGATAGGGGATATGAGCATTGTGGGCCCGAGGCCGCTGCTAGTGAAGTATCTTCCGAGATACAACGAAGAACAGCGTCATCGTCATGATGTTAGACCTGGTTTGACGGGATATGCCCAGGCACACGGTAGAAATGCTGTTACTTGGGAAGAAAAGTTTAAAATGGATGTTTGGTATACTCGCAATATTTCGTTTATAACAGATGTAAAAGTTATAATTGATACAGTTAAAGTTGTATTAAAAAGGGACGGTATTAGTTCTGATACATCGGCTACTATGGAAGAATTTATGGGAACTAAAGAGGTAAGTTAATGAAACAATTACTTATAGTCGGTGCTAGTGGGCATGGCAAAGTTGTTGCGGATATTGCAGAATTGAATGGTTATGATAGCATCTTGTTTTTTGACGATAACGAAACTTTGAAAAAGTGTGGAAAACATACAGTTGTAGGTTATTCTTCTGAGATAGATAGGTACGAAGGCGATATCATAGTAGCTATAGGCAATGCTGAAATCCGCAGTCGTATACAAGACAGCGTGGCTAGCAGAAATTTTCAGACTTTAATACATCCAAGTGCGGTCATATCGCCGTCTGCTCAAATAGGGAGCGGAACTGTCGTTATGGCAAATGCGGTTATCAATGCTGACGCTGTTGTAGGAAAAGGCTGTATAATAAATACCTGTGCCTCGGTCGATCATGATTGCGTAATCGGCGATTATGTGCATATATCAGTTGGTGCTCATATTGCTGGTACGGTTGATATCGGCAATAAGACATGGATCGGTATAGGTGCGACAGTTAGCAATAATGTTAGTATTTGCGGGGGTTGTATTATCGGTGCAGGTGCTGTTGTTATTAGAGATGTGAATGAAAGTGGTACTTATGTTGGGGTGCCAATAAGGAAAATTAAATGAAAATAGTAATTTTTGCCAATAATTCGGGCGGTTTATACAGCTTTAGGAAAGAATTAATAGAGACTTTTGTTGAAAAAGATAATTCGGTTGTTGCATTAACTCCGTTTGATGATATGGTCTCTGAACTAAAGAATATTGGAATAAAACTTATTGAGACACCTATTGATAGAAGGGGAATAAATCCCATTAAAGATATCTCATTATTTCATAAGTATAAGAAAAAACTTAAGATTCTAGAGCCTGATTTAGTTATTACATATACAATAAAGCCTAACATATACGGGGGCTTTGCCTGCCGGCTTCTAAAAATACCTTATGCGGTCAATATAACAGGTCTTGGAACAGCATTTCAAAAAGATGGATTGTTGAGAAAACTTGTTACATTTATGTATAAGATTAGTTTGAAAATGGCTAAAACTGTTTTTTTTGAGAACTCTGAAAATATGCAAATTTTCCTTGACGAGAAAATCATTACAAGGAATCAAACCTGTTT
>NZ_LARF01000111.1:0-1078 GCF_000980385.1 Ruminococcus sp. N15.MGS-57 | reverse complement strand
TCCTCATACTCAAGGTATCTTTTTGATTCAGGAAAGTCATTTATTAGGTCGTTAATAAGCTTTTCTTGATTTTTAGTTGCATTGGCATTTCTGTCAACAAATTTTTGACTTCGTATCTCGACAGTTTCACGGGTAGCAATGTACTTTGTATAGTTTCTGCGTTTTGTTTTATTCTTCTGATTTCCGCTTTTCAGATAACGGCTCGTAACGATAAGCTGCGACATTTTACACCTTCCTTATGATAATAAGCACCACAAAGTTACATTTCACTACATTTCACCAAATAATTTTGACATTTCACAGCACGATGTATTCTTATATGATATAATATTATTGGTTGTAACATATCACTGAAAGTCCATTTTGTTTCTTGGGTGCTTAGTCTTTAAGATCTCCTTTTGCTTTGATGATGTGACGTGCGTGTAGATCTGAGTCGTGGTTATTGAACTGTGACCCAACATTCTTTGTATGTAACGAATGTCCACGTCCTCTTCCAAAAGCAGAGTTGCAAACGAGTGACGGAACATATGGGGCGTTATGTGCATTTCAACACCGCATTGTCTGCAATAGGAACTCAGCATATTTCTTACGGACTGCTCTGTCATTCTTCTGCCGAGCTTATTGACGAAGAAGTACCCTGACACGGCGATCTTATCTTCAAAAAGCAGTCTGTACCTTTTAAGTATACTGAGAACAGCCATATTTTCCACGGGTATAAGGCGTTCTTTTGAACCTTTGCCGTAGAACTTAACGGAGCGTCCTAAAAGATCAACATTTTCCGGTTTAAGAGTACATATCTCAGCTATCCTTGCACCTGTAGCAAAAAGCAATTCAATCACAGCGGCATTTCTGACGGCACATTTCATTTGGTAAGCACTTTGGGCTGAACCTATCTGCTGATAAGAAAAGGAAATTATCTTAGCGATCACGTCGAGAGGTATCGTTTTGGGCAGCAGCACAGGCTCTCTGATCGAAGTTTCTAGCTTATCAAATGGGTTAAATTCTATGTAGTCTTGCAGCAAAAGAAACCTGCTAAGAAAAATCAATAGGCAAAATGAACAAAGTTGAGAAAAGAAGC
>NZ_LARF01000079.1:0-2936 GCF_000980385.1 Ruminococcus sp. N15.MGS-57 | reverse complement strand
AACCAGCTATCTCCGGGTTCGATTGGAATTTCTCCGCTACCCACAGTTCATCCGCTACCATTTCAACGGGAGTCGGTTCGGTCCTCCATAAAGTTTTACCTTTACTTCAACCTGACCATGGGTAGGTCACCCGGTTTCGGGTCGAATACAACCGACTTCATACGCCCTATTCAGACTTGCTCTCGCTGCGGCTTCACACCTTAAGTGCTTAACCTCGCCGGTTACATTCACTCGCCGGACCATTCTACAAAAGGTACCCGATCGCTCTTTGATGAGCTTTCGGTGCTTGTAAACACAAGGTTTCAGGTTCTTTTTCACTCCCCGTCAGGGGTACTTTTCACCTTTCCTTCACAGTACTTCTTCACTATCGGTCACCGAGTAGTATTTAGGCTTGGAGGATGGTCCCCCCATATTCCCACCGGGTTTCACGTGTCCGGCGGTACTCTGGATACAGATGGCTGTTCAGGCTTTTCGTGTACAGGACTCTCACCTTCTTCGGTTGGACTTCCCATTCCATTCCACTAAACCTTTACAATGCCGTATTCTGTCCGAACCCCGAAAGTATTACTACTCTCGGTTTGGCCTCTTCCGCGTTCGCTCGCCACTACTTACGGAATCTCAGTTGATTTCTCTTCCTCGCCCTACTTAGATGTTTCAGTTCAGGCGGTTCCCCTCATATACCTATGTATTCAGTATATGATGACAAGACTTTCCTCTTGCCGGATTGCTCCATTCGGAAATCTGCGGATCAAAGCCTACTTACGGCTCCCCGCAGCTTATCGCAGTTAGTCACGTCCTTCTTCGGCTCTCGGTGCCAAGGCATTCCCCTTGTGCTCTTTGTAGCTTGACCATTATGAGATATCTTTGGTTCTTCTTTTTCTTGTAATGTTAATTACTCTTTTCGCAGTTTAATAAGCCTTTAGTTTATTAACTAATCTTCTTATTACCCTTAAGCTTAATTGTAGTATTTTTTACCTATGGTTTACGCATTCAAATTATCATTTGAGTTTGTTTACCTGTATAACTAATACTTTTCTCGCTTTATCTGCTTCTTTATTCAGTTTTCAAGGTGCTTTTTAGAAGAGATTTTAGACTTGATGATGTCAAGCCTCGTTGTTCTTCGCTTCTCCTCAAATAACTCCCACTCGTCTAACATGTTTCAATCACTTGCGTGATTTTCACATCTTAGTCCTCGCCGGTCGTTATTTTTGGGCTACGAACCTCGGCTATTCTTATTGGTGGAGATAAGCGGGATCGAACCGCTGACCCCCTGCTTGCAAAGCAGGTGCTCTCCCAGCTGAGCTATACCCCCGTATATCTCGGGCAGGACCCTGAAAATTAAACAACGAGTTTTGAAAAGAAATCTTTCGTAATGCTGACCTTGGAATTTAAATCAGCTTGTTTCATCTGATTTGGTCTCCATAGAAAGGAGGTGATCCAGCCGCACCTTCCGATACGGCTACCTTGTTACGACTTCACCCCAGTCGCCAATCCTACCTTCGGCAGCGTCCTCACGAGGTTGGACTACTGACTTCGGGTATTACCGGCTCCCATGGTGTGACGGGCGGTGTGTACAAGGCCCGGGAACGTATTCACCGCGGCATGCTGATCCGCGATTACTAGCAATTCCATCTTCATGCAGGCGGGTTGCAGCCTGCAATCTGAACTGAGAATGTTTTTAGGGGTTTGCTCCACATCACTGTCTTGCTTCCCTCTGTTTACATCCATTGTAGTACGTGTGTAGCCCAGGTCATAAGGGGCATGATGATTTGACGTCGTCCCCACCTTCCTCCGTTTTGTCAACGGCAGTCCTATTAGAGTGCTCTTGCGTAGCAACTAATAGCAAGGGTTGCGCTCGTTGCGGGACTTAACCCAACATCTCACGACACGAGCTGACGACAACCATGCACCACCTGTCTCGATGTCCCGAAGGATTTCACACATCTCTGTGCTATGCATCGGATGTCAAGACCTGGTAAGGTTCTTCGCGTTGCTTCGAATTAAACCACATACTCCACTGCTTGTGCGGGCCCCCGTCAATTCCTTTGAGTTTCAACCTTGCGGCCGTACTCCCCAGGTGGATTACTTATTGTGTTAACTCCGGCACGGAAGGGGTCAGACCCCCCACACCTAGTAATCATCGTTTACAGCGTGGACTACCAGGGTATCTAATCCTGTTTGCTACCCACGCTTTCGTGCCTCAGCGTCAGTTAAAGCCCAGCAGGCCGCCTTCGCCACTGGTGTTCCTCCCCATCTCTACGCATTTCACCGCTACACGGGGAATTCCGCCTGCCTCTACTTCACTCAAGCTCTACAGTTTCAAATGCAGTTTATGGGTTGAGCCCATAGATTTCACATCTGACTTGCAAAGCCGCCTACGCACCCTTTACACCCAGTAAATCCGGACAACGCTTGCTCCCTACGTATTACCGCGGCTGCTGGCACGTAGTTAGCCGGAGCTTATTCATTAAGTACCGTCATTTTTCGTCCTTAATAAAAGAAGTTTACAATCCGAAAACCTTCATCCTTCACGCGGCGTTGCTGCGTCAGGGTTGCCCCCATTGCGCAATATCCCCCACTGCTGCCTCCCGTAGGAGTCTGGGCCGTGTCTCAGTCCCAATGTGGCCGTTCAACCTCTCAGTCCGGCTACCGATCGCGGTCTTGGTGAGCCGTTACCTCACCAACTAACTAATCGGACGCGAGTCCATCTTCAAGCGATAAAATCTTTGATATCAGAACCATGTGGTTCCGATATGTCATGCGGTATTAGCATTCTTTTCAGAATGTTATCCCCCTCTTGAAGGCAGGTTACTCACGCGTTACTCACCCGTCCGCCACTAAACTAAATCAAATTCATTCCGAAGAAATCTTTCAAAACAGTTCCGTTCGACTTGCATGTGTTAGGCACGCCGCCAGCGTTCGTCCTGAGCCAGGAT